>CALRVO020000139.1:0-8624 GCA_943371595.1 Sphingomonas paucimobilis | reverse complement strand
CGACACGTCGCGACACTGCGCCGCACCCGGCAGGTCGAGCACCTGGGCCTGGCCGATCGCCCGGGCCTCGACCTCGGCCACACCCGCAGCGACCCGCGCCGCCAACGCGACCACCCGGGTGGTCGTCTCAGCGTCCAGAGACCACACCGGCACCTCGGCCAGACCCTGCAGGTCGCCCAGCACCGTGCACAGCAACGCCTCGATCGGGTGCCCCGATCGAGGTGTCGCAGTGGTGTCGGTGGGTTCGGCCATGACCCCATCCCAGCACCGACCACCGACAGTCCTGGGTCGGGTTTCCCGCTCAACCACAGGGGTTGTGGACAACCCACCGACCACCCCCGCCTATGGACGACTCGTGGAGAATTCCACACCCCGGGTGCTCGACCGCCGTCACCCGCGCCGCAGGATGGTGAGCTCGCGCCAGGCGCTGCTGGTGCGGGTCTGGTCGCCGACCACGAGGTAGCGCTCCCCGAGTGCGACGACCTGCTGGCGGCGCTCGGCCAGGAGGGATCGGCCAGCGGCGTCGAGGATCGCCCCGGGTCCGTCGCCGATGTCGTCGACGACGACCGCTCCGCCGGTGAGGATGTCGGGAGTGAGGTCGGTGCTGGCCGCGGACAACGTGAGGGCGCCGTCAGCGTCGACGGTCAGCAGGCGTGCATCGTCGTAGTCGTCGGGTGAGCGCCACGCGCAGGCGACGTCGAGGGGCCCGTCGACCCAGGACGCGCAGGAGCGGGTTCCGGGCGGGGGCTGCTGATCCAGGGGTCGGCCGGTGGTGGTGTCGAGGAGCAGCACCTCGTCTTCACGCTCCAGCACGATGACCCGAGGACTGGCGCTCGTCACGCCGAAGAAGGGGATCGGCTCGTCCGTGCGCCACAGGTCCTTGCCCGTGCGGGGATCGAGCCCGACGAGGACGGGTGCGTCGGCGTCATTGACGTAGCCGACGACGACGCCCCCGACGACCGCCTCGACGAAGATCCCCCGGCGGGACCAGAGGCGTTCGCCGGTCGCCGGGTCGAGCCCGACGGAGTACGTCGGCAGGGTGGCGTCGGGGTCTCGCGACAGCAGCACGCCACCGTCGCCCGCCGCAGCGACGACCACCTCGGGCCCGGCCGCGAGCGGCAGGACCACGAGGTCGTCGTCACGGTCGCCCGGGCGGAGGTACGACGCCTGTGAGGACCCGACGAGACCCTGGCCCCAGACCACCTCGCCGGTGCGTGCGTCGCGGGCGACGATGCCCTTCTGCTCGGAGTGGTAGGCGTCCGGCACCGGGCATCCGAAGGCACACCCGTTGGCGTAGTAGGAGGAGACCAGCAGCGGTCCGGCGGCCGTCGGGACGCTCAGCAGGCCCGTGGACACCGACGTCTCGCCCGGCAGGTCGAGGTAGTCGTCGTCGTCCGCTCGCCACAGGGTCCTGCTCGAGCGCAGGTCGACGGCCACCTCGGAGCGGGGGGTCGTCACGAGGGCCAGGTCGTCGACGACCTCGATGAACAGCTCGCCCCGCAGTCCGGCCCCGGACGACGTCCAGACCGGGCGGGGTGCGGTGGTGATCTCGGGCAGGTCTGTCGCGTCGAGCTCGGGGAGGGGGAGCTCCGTGCCGGGCGCCGCGGCCGTGGTCGAGGGTGCCGTCGACGGCGCCCGCCTCGGTGGGTCGTCGCTGTGGTCGGCCGCCGACGTGCACGCGGTGGCCGCCAGCAGCACCAGCAGCAGGACGGAAGGCAGGGCGCCGGGTCGGGTTCGTCGCACGGGGACCTTGTGCCGCGCGGCCCTCCTCGGCAAACGGTCCGGGGATGCCCCTTGTGCGACCGCGACGCTCGACGTACCGTTGCGATATATCGCGAGGCACTCACGAAGAGTCGCGATACCACCATCATCGAAAGGGGGTCCCGCGATGGGACACCGAGGACACCACCACGGGGCCGACGGCCCCGACAACGAGCAGCACCCCTGGCGGCAGCACGGCGGAGGCCGTCGTGGCCCGGGCTGGGGTGGACCGGGCTGGGTCGACGGCCCCTTCGAGGGTCGCGGCCGGGGCGGGCGCGGGGGCCCGGGCGGCCCGCCGCCCTGGATGGCCGGCCTGTTCGGCCTGGGCCAGCCCGACCGGGGCCGCGGCCCGCGGGTCCGGCGCGGCGACGTACGGCACGCGATCCTCGACGTGCTGGTCGCGGCCGAGCGCGCGGAGGGCGAGCCGGTCAACGGCTACCAGGTGATCCAGCAGATCGCCGAGCGCAGCGACGGAGGCTGGCGCCCCAGCCCCGGATCGGTCTACCCGACCATCCAGCAGCTGCAGGACGAGGGTCTCGTCGAGGCCGACGACGAGCGCGGCCGACGCAGCCTGCGACTCACCGAGGCCGGTCACGCCTACGTCACCGAGCACGCCGACGAGCTCGCCGCGGTGTGGGCGCCGTTCGAGCGCGAGCAGTCCGACGGGGCCGCCGACAAGGGCGGGCAGGTCGACCTCAAGAGCGAGCTCGGCCAGGTGATGCCGGCGGTCTGGCAGATCGTCACGCAGGGCTCCGAGGCCCAGCGTCGCGCTGCCCTCGACATCCTGGTCGACACCCGCCGCCGGCTCTACGGCGTGCTCGCCGACGGCCCCGAGGGGCTCGACGAGCCCGACGAGACCGACGGCGAGCCGGGCTGACCGACCGTCAGCGGCGCTTGTGGCGCGAGACCCGCGTGACGTCGTACGTCGTCTCGGGGGTCGGCGGGGTGCTGAAGCGGGCGTTGGGCAGGTAGACCGCCCCACGCCAGCGGGCGATGGTCGTCGGCACGTCGAAGCCGGGTGCGGTGAACGACCGCACCTGGCGGGCGCGGTTGCCCAGGGCGTTGACCTCGAGCGCGACGACCCGGTTGAGCCGGTTGCGCACGACCAGGAGCGTGTTGCCCTCGAGCAGCATGCCGTCGCCGTTGGTCAGCGAGGTGCCACCCAGGCGCACCTGCTGGGCCTTGCCGGCGCGGCGCCCGCTGCGCGAGACCCGGTAGAGCGTGCCGTCGGTCGAGTTGACGATGAAGAGGCCGCGACCGGTGTTGGCGCGGGTGATGCCGTTGGCGCCGAGGTCGCCTCCGGTCGGCTGCTTCCAGTCGCCGGTCAGGGCGATGGTGCGGACCTCGCTGGCGCGCGGCAGGCGGCCGTCGCGGTGGATCGGCACGCGGTAGATCTGGGCGGCGGCGGAGTCGGTGAACCACGCGGCGCGCTTGGTGAGCACGACGTCGTTGACGAACGAGGCGTCGCGGTTGACGCGGAAGGAGCGCAGGGTCTCGCCGGACCTGGCGCTGACGATCCGGACGTTGCCGGCGTCGCCCCCGGCGACGTAGAGGCGCTTGCCCGGCCCGACCTTGAGGCCGAGCGACGGGGTGCCGGGGCCCTGGCTGATCCGCTTGCCCTTGCCGGTCTCGAGGTCGGCGCGGTAGATGTCGCCGTCGGCGCGCGAGCCGAAGTAGCCGAAGCGGCCCTCGATGGCGATGCCCTCGGGCTGGAAGCCGTCGGGGAGCGCGATCGAGGAGGGCGCCGGCTTGGGGTCGACCCGCGCGTCGGACGGGGTGGCCGAGGCCGGTGAGACGGGCGAGACGAGGGCTGCGGTCGTGGCGGCTGCGGTGAGCAGCGCGAGGACGGGTCGGGTCCTGAGGGTTCCGAGAGTCATCCCTCGACACTAGAGGGGCTCCGGCTGACGGGCTCATCCCTGTGGAGGCACCCCACGGATCCTCCCGGTTGCCCAGTGTGGACACCGTGTCACAGGTACCGTGGTGATCATGTCGACGCCGTCCTTCGATCTGACCCCCGACCACCTCGAGCTCAAGAGCTGGCTCCACGGCTTCGCCGCCGACGTGATCCGCCCGGCCGCCTCGGAGTGGGACGAGAAGGAGGAGTTCCCGTGGCCGATCGTCGAGGAGGCCGCCAAGGCCGGCATCTACTCGATGGACTTCTTCGCCACGCAAGGCTTCGACCCCACCGGCCTCGGCATCCCGGTGTCGATGGAGGAGCTGTGCTGGGGTGACGCGGGTATCGGCCTGGCCATCGTCGGTACGGCGCTGGCCGCCGCCGGGGTGAGCAGCAACGGCACCCAGGAGCAGGTGCTCGAGTGGGTCCCCGAGATGTTCGGCACCCCGGGCGATCTCAAGCTCGGCGCCTTCTGCTCCTCCGAGCCCGACGCCGGCAGCGACGTTGGCGCGATGCGCACCCGCGCGCGCTACGACGAGGCCACCGACGAGTGGGTCATCAACGGCACCAAGACCTGGGCGACCAACGGCGGCATCGCCGACGTCCACGTCGTCACCGCTGTCGTCGACCCCGACCTCAAGACCCGCGGCCAGGCGTCGTTCGTCGTCCCGCCCGGCACCAAGGGCCTCAGCCAGGGCCAGAAGTTCCACAAGCACGGCATCCGCGCCAGCCACACCGCCGAGGTCGTCCTCGACAACGTGCGCGTCCCCGGGCGCTGCCTGCTCGGCGGCAAGGACAAGCTCGACGCCCGCCTGGCCCGTGCCCGCGAGGGCGCCGGTGCCCGCGGCAACGCCAGTATGGCGACCTTCGAGCGCACCCGCCCCGCCGTTGGCGCGATGGCCGTCGGCATCGCGCGGGCGGCGTACGAGGTGGCGCTCGACTACGCCAAGACCCGCGAGCAGTTCGGCAAGGCCATCATCGAGAACCAGGGCGTCGCCTTCATGCTCGCCGACATGGCCGTCTCGATCGACGCGTCGCGGCTGCTCGTGCACCGCGCGGCGTGGATGGCCAGCCAGGGCAAGTCGTTCGACGCGGCCGAGGGCTCGATGTCGAAGCTGATGGCCGCCGAGACCGCGGTCAAGGTGACCGGCCAGGCCATGCAGATCCTCGGCGGCAACGGCTTCACCCGCGAGTACCCCGTCGAGCGCTGGGCCCGCGACGCCAAGATCTACACGATCTTCGAGGGCACCTCCGAGATCCAGCGGCTGGTCATCGCGCGCACGGTGTCGGGGGCTCCGATCCGCTGAGCCGGCTCTGCGTTCCGGCGGGACGCGGCACGTCGTCGTACGCCGGGGGGTCGGGTCCCGGTTCGGCACCGGCTCTGCGTCTGGCGGACTGGTCGCTGAGGGGAAGCCCAACCGGTAGCGATCGGCTCGGCCCGCGCGCCCTCAGCCCCTGACTATCGTTGGGGACGATGATCACCCGCCGCGACGCTGCGCAACGCTTGGACATCCCCCTGGAGATGGCCTCTCGACACGGCCTGCCCACGACGCTCACCGAAGCCCAGCTGCGTGAGATCGAGGACAGCCCGCCACCGTGGCTGGTCCAGTCCCGTGCCAATCGGACCGGCAAGAAGCCGGTGTGGGTCGATCTGGTCTGCAGTGTCTGCGGGTCTGCCGAGAGAGTTCGGCCGAAGAAGTGGTGGCCGACATTCACATTCACCACGTGCGACCACCATCAGCCCTCCGACCTGCCGCCTCCGCTCCGCGGCGACCATCGTGAGGAGATCCTGGGAATCGGCAGCCGGTTCGTCGGCTGGGTCGACACTCCACTGGACTGAGCCAACCGTCGGCCAGGTTGGCGGCTGAGACCCTGCACGCGCCCGGCCGTCACGCGTCACGTGACGATCTCGTTGCGTACGTCGACGCGCGGCGTCGGCATACCGACCCGCCCAGGCTCGCGCGCCTCAGGGGTCTGTCGGACAGCGTCCGCCACCTCGCCGCTGACCCTTGGTCAGTCCCGAGCCACCGGGTGGGCCCACTCGAGGGCGCTCTCACGCGACCGCGCGCGACCGCGTAGCGGGATGGTCGCCCGCGGGCGGACCGTCGTACTGCGCTCGGGCGCCCGCCGGGCCCCGGCGACGACGTGCACGCGCTGCGTGAACACCACGAAGCGAGCCTCCTCCGCGAGGCTCCCCGCCGGGGTCACGTCCACCGCGAGCCACAAGCCGTCCGGCTCGAAGCCGACGACGGTCCTGCCCGTGTCGGAGCGCTCCTTGCCCACGGCGGGCGAGGTGACCTGGAGGTTGAACTCGACCGCTCGGGCGTGCGCACCGCGGGTCCTGCGCAGCAGCTGCATCGCCTCGACGAAGGCCCGCTCCTCCGACGAGATGACGCCGGCCGCGATCCACGGCGCGCGGGGGCCGGTGGCCTCGATCCCGGGTCGGACCTTGTCCCCGCTGACCCAGACATCTCCCCAGCTCATCCGCGCATCCTCGCACTGCTCTCGGTCCCGGAATCCCGAGGAGGCGCGCATCGCGCTGGAGCTCGCCGAGACAGACGCGTCAGAGCTTCGTACCGAGCTCGTCCATCACGTCAGTCATCATCGACGGCCAGAACAACGCCGGCGCCACCACGACGATGACCAGGAAGACGAGGGCGGCGACGAACAGACGTCCACGGACGACGTGCAGTACGGCCGCGACGGCCGCGGCTGGGACGACGAAGGCGGCGGCGGTGGGCAGCTGGAGCAGGCACCACGCGACGATGCCGCCGTAGATGGCCAGGCCCCAGAGGCGGGTCTGAGCGGCCTGACGTCGCCGGGAGCGGGTCCGGCGTACGACGGAGCCCGGCACCGCCCGCGTCCGTGACCTTTGGCCCACTGACGCCGGTGGCCCTGGGAACTACCGTGTCGCTCGGAGAGAGTGAGGCGACGCACGGTGCCACTCATCACACAGCTGGCCGGCACGACCACCGGCACGACCTCCGACGGCGACCTCACCACGCAACAGCTCCTCCTGCTCGTGGGCGGCGTCGTCGCGGCTGTGCTGCTCGTGGGCGCGGTCGGTTCACTACTTGACTCCCACTTCCGGTCGTCACGGGCGAAGAACAGCGACGGGCGCTACACCGGGACCCGGAGGATCGACGTCACGTTCGCCCGCGTGGTCAGCCTGCTCACGGTCGCCGCCATGGGGGCGGTGGGTCTGGCGATGTCGACGATCGTCGAGTCCGACCTCGTCGCCGCCTACTTCACCCTCCTGGGAACGATCGCCGGCTACCTGATCGGCGCGAAGACGTCCACGACTTCCACGACCGAGCAGACCGTCGACGACACAGGTCAGGTCGTCTCGACCGAGGTCCAGACCCCGACGCTCGGCTAGTGCCGAGCCCGCCCGGCGCTCCACGAAGTGTCCGTCCGACGTTCGGCCGACTCAGGTGTGCGGCCCGTCCGACCTCGACCGGCCGACGAGCGCCAGCTTGGCATCGACCAGCCTGCGGACAAGGTCGTCGGGGAGCGCCCGGTCAGGGGCGAAGTGGAGCGACCCTCGCGTGCGCACGTAGCCGTCGAGGTGCTCGGCGAGGTCGGTGAGCACCTGGCCGCTGTGCGGCAGGTAGGCCAGGTGGTTCTTGAAGGCAGCGAAGCCGGCGACGACCGTGCCGTCGACCCGGAAGGCCGGCACGCCGTAGGAGAGCCCCTGCTCGGCGTCCGGGACGACCATGAGGATGGAGCGGCGCAGCGTCTCGAGCGTCGTCCGGCCCGGCTCGGGCACCCCGGCCAGGTAGGCGTCGACCTCGTGCGTGGTCATGGGGACCAGTGTGCGCCCGGTGCTCACGCCGCGCGTCGGGCAGCCTCACGGCCTCATCGGGAAGGCACGGCCTCGAGCGACGTAGGCGACCGCCAACGCGGCAACGGCGAGCGCGACCGTCACGATCGGCAGGGCGATGCCGTCGAACGTGCCGATGACGACGGCACCCACGACGGCGGCGGCGAAGATCGCGACGTTGAAGGCGACGCCGAGCATGGAGTTGGCGACGTCGGCGTTGTCGCCGCTGGCGATGCTGATGGCGGTCTGCAGCTGCGCCGCTGCTCCTCCGAACGCCAGACCCCAGAGGACGATGGCGATCAGGACCACGATCGTCGAGTCGCGCCCGACGACGAGGAGCGCGCCGGCCGCGATGAAGAGCGTGATGCTGCCGAGCACGAGGGGCCGCAGGGTGTGGTCGAGGACGGCGCCGGTGACGGCGATGCCCCCGATGGCCGCGACCCCGAAGACGACCAGGGCGACGTCGACGGAGAGGCGGGCGTCGCCGGAGTCGAGGTAGGTCGAGATGTAGGTGTAGCTGACGTTGTGGGCGAGCATCCACGCCACGATCACGGCGAGGATCACCGCCACGCCGGGCAGGCGCACCACCTGGAGCAGGGGCATCTGGGAGGCGGGCTCCTGACCCGGTGCGTCCGGCACGATCGCCAGCACCAGCGCGACCGTGAGGGCCGTGAGGATCGCCAACGTGCCGAACGACCAGCGCCAGTCGAACGTCGTCCCGAGCCAGGCACCGAACGGGGTGCCGACGGCCAGACCGGCCGGCACGCCCAGCGAGGCGATCGCCAGCGCCCGGCCGCCCTGCTCGGGTGCGGTGATCCGGCGTGCGTAGCCGGCGGTCATGCCCCAGATCAGGCCGGCGAAGGCCCCGGCGACGAAGCGCGCGGCGAGCGAGAGGGCGATGGCACCGGACAGGGTCGTGAGGACGTTGGCGACGAGGAAGCCGAGGATCGCGGCGACGAGGACCGGCTTGCGTCGCAGGCCCCGGGTCAGGGCGACGGCGGGGATGGCGGCCAGGATCGTGCCGAGGGCGAACACGCCGGTGTACTGGCCCACCACCCCCTCGCTGACGCCCATGCCCGCAGCGATCTGCGGCAGCAGGCCGGCCGGCATCGTCTCGGTGGCGATGAGGAGGAAGCCCATGAGCGC
>CALRVO020000138.1:0-8644 GCA_943371595.1 Sphingomonas paucimobilis | reverse complement strand
GAGGGGCTGCTGGCCCACGCACGCCTCGACCTGGCCGCGGCCGCGGTCGACGCCCTCGGCGACGACCTGTGGACGTGGCTGGTGCTCGACGGCCGGGCGCACCCGTTCGGGGCGATGGCGCAGCTGTGCCGGGTGCGGGTGCTGGCCTTCCGCGGCGAGCTCGGGGCGGCGGCCGCGGTGCTCGACGCGATCCCGGCGCCGCCGCCCGGCGCGATCGCCGCCCTGCTCGCGGGCACCTCCTGCCTGGTGCGCGGCAACCAGGCCGACCCCGCCGACGTACGACGTCTGGTCGCTGCGGTCGACCGCAACGCGCCCGTCGCCCTCGACCACCTGACGGCGGGGTCGCAGATGCTCGCCGCCTTCGGCCTGATCGCGCTCGCCGACGTCGGCGAGGCGGCCCGGCGCGTGCTCCTGGCCGGCGGGGACGCCGCGCTCGCGCGGCTCGACGTGATCGACCGTGCGCTCGGCCTGGAGATGCTCGTGTCGCTCGCCCTCGCCGCCGACGACGTCGACGCGGCGCTCGCGTGGGCCGACCAGGCGACGCCGCTGCTCACCTCGCCGATCGCCGACTCGACGGTCGCCCGGCTGCTGAGCCGGGTGGCCCTCGCCGACGGGCGCGTCGACGACGCGGTCGCGCTGGGCGAGCGTGCGGTGGCCCGCGCCCGGGAGGTCGACCGGGTCATCGAGTACGCCGAGGGCGAGATCGTCCTGGGCCGCGCCCGCATCCTCCAGCGCGGCGAGGGCGGGCTGACCGCCGCCGTGCGCGCGCTGGAGGCCATGGTCGCCGAGGCCGAGCAACGGGGTCACCGTGCGGCGCGGCGGTCGGCCTCGCGCGAGCTGCGCCCGATCGGCCTGCGGCTGCGCCCGCTGGCCGGCAGCGGCTGGGCCGGGCTCTCGGCGCGCGAGGCCGAGGTCGCGCGCCTGGTCGCCGAGGGAGCGGCCAACCGTGAGATCGCGGCGCTGCTGCACGTCTCCGAGCACACGGTGCGCGCCCACGTCTCGCGCGTGCTCGCGGCCTTCGGGGTCGCGACCCGCGCCGCCCTGCCGGCGGTGGCGGGCCTCGTGAGGGACGCCGCCGCACCCCGCCCGGCCCTGACCCCGCGGCAGGCTGAGGTCGCCCGTCTGGTGGCCGACGGCCTGAGCAACCGGGCGATCAGCGAGCGGCTCGGCGTCTCGCCGCGCACGGTCGAGAAGCACGTCGGCGACATCCTGCTGCGGTGGGACCTCAGCGGCCGCACGGCCATCGCCCGCGAGGTCAGCGCCCGGTGCCCGACCCTCCCTTGAGTGCCGTGTAATGATGATTACATGATTACAACAGAGATGCAGGAGCGGGTGCGCGGCTGGTTCGCCGGCCGCCTGCCGCAGGAGTGGACGACGGTGGCGCCGCGGGTGAGCGTCGACCGGGAGGAGGTCGTCGTCGTGCTCACGACCGACGACGTGAGCGTGGCGGCCGACGCCTCCGACGCCGAGCGGGCCGAGGCCCGGGCCGGGCGGGCCCGCGCGTTCCGCGAGGAGACCCGTGACGCGCGGGTCGCGATCGCGCGCGAGGCCGAGCACCGCTTCGAGCGCAAGGTGTCGTGGGGCGTCGTGGTCGGTGAGCACGAGGAGCTGTGGACCCACGTCTCGGCGCCGGTGATGACGCGGCTGCGCCAGCCCGAGCGGCTCGTGCTCGACACGCTCGTCGACGCCGGCGTGGCCAAGTCACGCTCGGAGGCGCTGGCCTGGTGCGTGCGCCTGGTCGGGCGTCACGAGGACGACTGGCTGCTCGAGCTGCGCACCGCGATGGAGTCCGTCGCCGACGTACGCCGCCGGGGCCCCGCAGCCTCGTAGCAGCCTCGTAGCCGCCTCGTAGCCTGGCCGGGTGACCGACTTCGACCCCTCCGTGGTGGAGGCCGTGCTGGCCCACATGAACCACGACCACCCCGACGACAGCCTGCGGATCGTGCGCGCCTTCGGGCGGCCGACGGCGACCGCGGCCGAGATGGTCGGCCTCGACGAGCACGGCGGCGTGTGGTGGGTCGAGGTGGTCGACGAGGCCGGCGGTGACGGCTCCGAGCTGCGGGTGCCGTGGCCGGGCGGCCCGATCACCGACCGGGCCGAGATCCGCCGCGAGGTCGTGGCGCTGCACGAGGCCGCGGTGCTGCGCCTGACGTAGCCGCCCCCGCGACGGCTGCGGGACCAGCAGTCTCAGCGCACGACGACGGCCAGCACCGGGCGGTGCTGGTCGCCGCGGGTGCGCAGCGTGCCACGGCGGCGCACGGCGTTGGTCACGAAGACGACCTGGTCGCGCTCGGGGAGGGTGCGGGCGGGGGCGGGAGTGGGAGCGGGCAGCTCGTGGAGGGTCACGGTGGTGCGGGTGGTGGACGTCTGGCGCATGGTGGTCACTGTCCTCACGATGATTTCGGAATCCTGCGTGAAACCTGTCCGGACCTGCCCCGATCGGCCCTGTGCGGGCTCGTCGGGCTCCTCGGGGCCGGTCACTCGTCGGACGCGTAGTAGGCGACCCGGCCGCAGGTGACGCTGAGCACCAGCCGGTCGTCGACCCCGTCGCTGTTGAGCCCGGTGGCGTGCCAGCCGTTGTCGGTGCCGGCGTTGGGGGCGACCTGCACGCTGTCGATGCCCTCGTCGAGCTCCCACTCGGCGCCGGCGCTGATCGCGCGGACCGCGTTGGCGGCCGGGCAGGTGAGGGACACGTAGGCGGTCTCGCCCTCGGCGACCGGGGCGGAGGTCTTGGTGTAGCGCTTGAAGTGCCCGATGCGTTGCAGCGGGTCGCGCACGTCGTCGTCGAGGTCGACGGCGCGCACCGAGCCGTTGCGGAGGTCGCGGCCGGTGAGCGAGCCGTCCCTGACGTCGGCGCCGGTGACGAGCTTGCCCGCCACGGCGCCGCCGGTGCTGGCGAGCAGCAGCGCCACGGCGCCGCCGACGACCGCGGGGAGCACCTTGATCTCGATCGTTCGTCCCATGGGCCGGACGGTAGGCGTCGTCGACGCGCTCGGGCATCGGGGTTCCGGCTACATCAACGGGCGCCCTGCGCGGGCCTGTGGAGGACGACGTACGCCTGTCGGCGTGCGCTGGTAGACAGGCGGACATGCCCACCGCACCCCCCGACACCGCCCGGACCGCCACCCGCGAGAGCGCCGAGGCCCACCTGCGTGCGTTGGTCGGGCGCGACGACGCGGTCCTGCGCGACGACCAGTGGACGGCGATCGAGGCCCTGGCGGTCGGACGACGCCGGGCCCTGGTCGTGCAGAAGACGGGCTGGGGCAAGTCCGCGGTCTACTTCGTGGCCACGCTGCTGCTGCGGGCCCAGGGGGCGGGGCCGACCGTGATCGTCTCGCCGCTGCTCGCGCTGATGCGCAACCAGATCGCTGCCGCCGAGCGCGCCGGCATCCGGGCGGTGACGATCAACTCGACCAACCTCGAGCAGTGGGACCAGACCCACCGCGCGATCGCGGCCGGTGAGGTCGACGTCCTGCTGGTGAGTCCCGAGCGGCTCAACAACCCCGGTTTCCGCGACGAGGTGCTGCCGCGGTTGGCGGCGACGTGCGGGCTGCTCGTGGTCGACGAGGCCCACTGCATCAGCGACTGGGGTCACGACTTCCGGCCCGACTACCGACGCATCCGCACCCTGCTCGGCGAGCTCCCCGCCGGCATCCCGGTGCTGGCCACGACCGCGACGGCCAACGCCCGGGTCACCACCGACGTCGCCGAGCAGCTCGGCACCGACACCCTCGTGCTGCGCGGGTCCCTCGACCGCGAGTCGCTGCGGCTCGGGGTCGTGCGGCTCAAGACCGCCCAGCAGCGCCTGGCCTGGTTGGCCGACCACCTCTCCGAGCAGCCCGGCTCCGGCATCGTCTACTGCCTCACCGTCGCCGCGACCCACGAGGTCGCCGACTACCTCCGCTCGCGCGGTCACGAGGTCGCGGCCTACTCCGGCCAGACCGAGACCACCGAGCGGATGGCGCTCGAGGAGGCGCTGATCACGGGCAAGGTCAAGGCCCTGGTCGCCACCAGCGCGCTCGGCATGGGCTTCGACGCGACCCTCGGCTTCGTGGTCAACCTCGGGGCCCCGCAGTCGCCGGTCGCCTACTACCAGCAGGTCGGCCGCGCGGGTCGTGGCGTGCCCGCCGACCCCGGCGCCACCGTCGTGCTCCTCCCGGCCCTCGAGGACCGCGACATCTGGGCCTACTTCGGCTCCTTGACGTTCCCGCCCGAGGCGATGGTGCGCCAGACCCTCGAGGTGATGACCGAGGAGGGCCGGGCGATGTCGACCGGCGCGCTCGAGACCCGCGTCGAGCTCAGCCGCAACCGCCTCGAGCAGATGCTCAAGGTCCTCGACGTCGACGGCGCCGTACGCCGCGTCAAGGGTGGCTGGGAGGCCACCGGCCAGCCGTGGTCCTACGACGAGGAGCGCTACCGCCGGGTGCGCGAGGCGCGTGAGCGCGAGCAGCAGGCGATGCTCGACTACCTCGCCACCGACACCTGCCGGATGCGCTACCTGCGCGACCAGCTCGACGACCACGTCGACGAGGGGGGTGCGGTCGACTGCGGACGCTGCGACAACTGCGGCGGGCTCGTCCTCGACGTCGCGGTGTCCGAGGCCGCGGTGGCCGAGGCGGGGGAGCGGCTCTCGCGTCCCGGCGTGCCGCTCGAGCCGCGCAAGCTGTGGCCCACGGGCCTGGCCGCGATGGGCATCGAGCTCAAGGGCAAGATCACCGCCGGTGCCGAGGAGGGCCGCGCGATCGCCCGGCTCACCGACCTCGGTCACGGGCAGGCGCTGCGCGACCTCTTCCGGCCCGGGTCCGGCGACGTGCCCGTGCCGGCCGGGCTGGCGCGGGCGCTGGTCGAGGTGCTGATGGACTGGCGGCCCCAGGTCGACGGCATCGTCGTCGTCGAGTCGCTGTCACGGCCCACGCTCACCGCCGACCTGGCCGCCAACCTGTCGTCGTTCATGAAGAAGCCGGTCGTGGGTCGCTACGCCGTGGTCGACCCCGACCTCGAGCCCGGGCGCGGGGCGATGAACTCCGCCCAGCGGGTCTCGGTCGTGGGGCGCCGGTTCGCCCTCGAGCTCGACGAGCCGGTCGACGGCCGCCGCCTGCTCCTGGTCGACGACCTGTCGGCCACCGGGTGGACCCTCACCCGGGCCGCGGTGGCGCTGCGGGCGCGCGGGGCGACGGCCGTGCTGCCCCTGACGCTGGGGGTCGAGCGCTGACGCTGTCTAGGCTCGCCCCATGCGCTTCGGGCTGACCCTGCTGACCGACCTCCCGTGGGCCGAGGCCCGTCCGCGCTGGCAGGCGGCCGAGGAGATGGGGTTCGACCACGCCTGGACCTACGACCACCTGGTGTGGGGCGGGCTGCCCGAGTCGCCGTGGACGACGGCGACGCCGGTGCTGGGCGCGGCCGCCCAGGTCACCAGCACCATCGGGCTCGGCACCCTGGTCGTCTCGCCCAACTTCCGCCACCCCTACCTGCTGTTCCGTGACGCCCAGGCCCTCGACGACCTCAGCGACGGCCGGTTCCTGCTCGGCGTCGGCACCGGCGGCAACCTCGACGCCACCGTGCTCGACCTGCCCGAGCTCAGCGTGGGGGAGCGGGTCGACCGGTTCCAGGAGTTCACCGAGACCCTCGTCGCGCTGCGCGACGGAGACCACGTCACCCGGCAGGGCCGCTGGTTCTCCACCGCCGACGCCCGCACCCTGCCCCCGCTGCGACGCACGCCGTTGCTGGTCGCGGCCAACGGACCCCGGTCCTTGCGGTTCGCGGCGAGGGTCGGCGACGGCTGGGTCACCACCGGCCCGTCGGTCGAGACCGTCGAGGAGTGGTGGACCGGCCTGGCCGCGGCAGCGGCGACGTACGACGCGGCGCTGGCGGCCGCCGGGCGCGGACCCGCCCCGCGCTACCTGCTCACCGACGCCGCGCCCCACATCGGGCAAGGGGATGGCCGGTTCGCGCTGAGCAGCCGCGGCTTCTTCGAGGAGGTCGCCGGCCGCGCCGGCGAGCTGGGGTTCACCGACCTGGTCACGCACTGGCCCCGGCCCGACGAGCCCTACGCCGGCGACGTGGCCGTGCTCGAGGAGGTCGCGCGCGACGTATTGCCAGGGCTGCGCTGATGGGTGTCGCAGCCGCCGAGGTCGCCGGCCCACCTGAGCCGCGGGCCGGCGCACCGCGGCCGCCTGAGCCGCGCGCGACGACGATGACCACCGTCCTCGGTGCCGGGTTGCTCGCGGGAGCCGTGCTGGTCGCGGCCTTCCGGTCACGCGACAACGTCGCGGGAGCGCTGGACCTCACGGTCTACGGTGCCGGGCTCGCGGGCGCCCTCATGCTCTTGGCCTTCGGCGTGGGCCTGCGTGTCGTCCTCCGCGACCGGCCCGGCGTCAGCGCGGCGGCGGGGTGGCCGCTCGGCCTCGGCGCCGTCGCGGTCGGCCTCCTGCTCGCGGTCGGCCTCGGCGCCGGACCCGCGACGGCCTACGTCGCCGGGCTGGCCGTGCTCGCGCTGGCCGTCGGGGGCCACGTGCTGGCGCCCGGTGCGCCGCCGGCCGTCGCGGCCGTGGTGGGGGTCCTCGTCGTCTACCTGCAGGGGATCGAGGACGCGGTCGACGACACCGTCCTCAACACCGGGTTCGTGCTCCACGCCGTCGCCACGCTCGTCTTCGTGGTGTCCGGGACCGTGGTGAGCCACCTCGCGACGCGCGCCCGGACGGCGGTCGCCCTGGTGGTCGGCGCGGGAGGGCTGGTCGTCCTGGTCGGCCTCCTGGTGCTCTCGGCCGGGACCCGCACGTTCCAGCAGGTTGAGTACAACCCCACCACGGGAGCCCTCGACCGCCTCAGCTACACCGACGACGTGGTCGCCGTCCTCGTGGCGACAGGAGTCCTGGTCGCAGGCTGGATGCTGCTGGACCAGGTCTCCCAGGGTCCGGGGTTCCGGGTCCTCGTCGTGACGGCGACGGTGACGGTGCTCCCGGCCGCGGCGACGGCTCTCGAGGTCGGGTCCCCGACGACGTGGGCGCTGGTGACCGGCGTGCTCGGAGGTGCGCTGCTCGTCGCCGCCGGGGTCCGGTCCCTCACCATCGGTCGGGCCGTGCGGTCGCCGGCAACCCTTCCGCCGAAATAGAACACGTTCTAGTCTGCGGTCATGACCTTGCGCGTGATCCAGTGGACGACCGGCAACATCGGACGGCGCTCGCTGGCCGCGATCCTCGACCGCCCCGACCTCGAGTTGGTCGGCGTCTACGCCCACGGGGCCGACAAGGTCGGTCAGGACGCCGCCGCGCTCTGCGGTCGGCTCGAGACGCACGGCCCGACCGGCGTGGTGGCGACCGACGACGTCGCCGCGCTGGTCGCGCTGCGGCCCGACGCCTGCTGCTACAACCCCCTGTGGCCCTCGGTCGACGACCTGGTCACGCTGCTCGAGAACGGCGTCAACGTGTGCTCGAGCGCCGCCTGGATCACCGGTGGCAAGCAGACCCCTGAGGACCGTGCCCGCATCGAGAGGGCCTGCGAGGTCGGGCAGTCGTCGATCTTCGGCTCCGGGGCCCACCCCGGGATGACCAACCTGGTCGGCATGGTGCTCAGCGGGTCGTGCGAGCGGGTCGAGGAGATCCGGATCACCGAGTCGGTCGACTGCTCGACCTACGAGTCGGCCGCGACGCAGACGGCGATGGGCTTCTCGCAGGCGCCGGACACCCCCGGCCTGGCCGAGTCCGTACGTCGCGAGAGCGAGGTCTTCGCCGAGTCGGCCGCGATGATGGCCGACGCGCTCGGCGTCACCCTCGACCGGCTCACCTTCGACGTGGAGTTCTCCGCCGCCACCGCAGACTCCGACCTGGGTTTCATGCAGGTCCCGGCCGGCACCGTGGCCGGTGTCATGGGCTACCACCGCGGGTGGGTCGGCGACCGGAACGTCGTCAGCGTGGGCTTCAACTGGACGATGGGGCAGCACGTGACCCCGCCCAAGCCGCTGGCCCACGGCCACGTGATCCAGGTCTTCGGCGTGCCCAACATGCGCACCGTCATCCACTGCCTGCCTCCGCAGGACTGGACCGAGGGCTTCATGGACCTCGGGATGATCTACACCGCGATGCCCGTCACCAACGCCGTACCGTCGGTGGTCGCGGCGCCCCCGGGCATCGTGACCCTTGCCGACCTGCCCCCGATCACCGGCCGCGTCGCCCTCTGAACCGCCGAGAGCGCCTTATGATGGTTGATGAAACCCCTACTTCATCAGGAATCATCAATGGTGCCGAGCCCCTACACGCCGGGTGAGGCGCCGACCGTGCTGGTCGGGCGCCACGAGCAGGTCGAGCGGGCCCGGGGCGACCTCGCGCTGATGGCGACCTACGGCCGGTTCCACGGGCGGGTCCGGGTCGACATCGGCTCGCGCGGGGTCGGCAAGACGTCGTTGCTGAAGGCGGTGCGCGACGCGGCCGCGGAGGCCGGTGCGGTGGTCGCGTGGGTGACCGCCCGCGGTGACGAGAGCCTCGTGGCCGCCCTCACCCACGCGCTGCTGCGGACCCTCGAGGCGATCGGCGTCGACGCCGGACCCCGTACGACGCTGCGCGAGCGCTTCCAGACCGTCAGTCTCGAGCTCGGCGCGCTGGGGGCCAGCGCCGGCCTCGAGGTCGACGTCTCGCCCGCTGCGACCTCG
>CALRVO020000137.1:0-8684 GCA_943371595.1 Sphingomonas paucimobilis | reverse complement strand
GGAGTGGGTGTCGTCGCCGACCTCGCGCTGGTTGACGATGCAGCCCTGGTGCTGGTGGAGGAACTCGACCGGGTCCTCGATGGTCATGATGTGCCCGGAGCGCGTGCGGTTGGCCTTGTCGATGACGGCGGCCAGTGTGGTGGACTTGCCGGAACCGGTCGGCCCGGTGACCAGCACCAGCCCGCGCTCGAGCTGGGAGAAGTCACCGATGATCGTCGGCAGGTTGAGCTGCTCGAGGGACTTGATCTCCCACGGGATGGTGCGCATGACGGCGCCGACGCTGTTGCGCTGACGCAGCACGTTGACGCGGAAGCGCGCCTGGCCCGGCACGGTGTAGGCGAAGTCGAGCTCCCAGCGCTCCTCGAAGGTCTTCTGGTGCTTGCTGGTCATGATGCCGAACATGGCGCTCTGGATCTGCTCGCCGGTCAGCGGCTCGTAGCCCGGCACGCGCTGCATCTCGCCGCGAACACGAATGGTGGGAGGCGCACCGGCCGAGAGGTGCAGATCGGACCCGCCGGCCTCGACCATGAAGACGAGGATGTCGTCGAGCACGACGTGCTGGACGGTGTCGTCGACGACGTGGACGGCCTGCACACCCGGGGTGGAGGCGCCCGGTGCCAGCACCGGCGCCCCCGGTGTGACGGGTCGTCCGGCGTCGGGCGCGAGACCGAGCGCGGGGCTGGGGGGAGCCGGAGGTGCGGTGACCGCCTCGACCGGGACGGCGTGCATCGGGGCGAGCGCCGGGGTCGCCACGTCCTGCACGGCAGCCGGTGCGGACGCGGGCAGGCCCACGGGGACCGGGGCGACCACCTCGTCCTGCCGCAGGGCAGTGACGGGGAGCACGGGCGCGACCGGGACTCCCGGGACGCCTGGCACCACCGGCGCGACGGGTGCCACCGGTGCCACCGGGAGTCCGGTGGGCGGGGCGAGCGGAAGACCACCGCCGGACCCCGGGGCGGTGGGCAGCCCGGCGGGGGCCTGGGGCGCGTCGTCGGCCCGCCGACGACGCCCCGCAGCAGCGAAGATGTCGGCCACCCCCAACGGGGCGACGGGGTGGTCGTCGTGAGGTTCGGTCATGTCAGGGCCTCTCGGGAAGTGCTGCAGCAGGTGTGTCAGCCGTCCGCGTGCTTCCTCGGACGCGGGCAGAAGGGTCGGACGGGTCAGGTGGCGACGACGCGCAGGATCTCCTGGATCGAGGTCAGGCCGAGGCCGACCTTGAGCCAGCCGTCCTCCAGCAGGGTCTTCATGCCCTCCGAGCGCGCCAGGCGCATGACGTCGTCGGAGGCGACGCGTTGCACGGCGAGGCGCTCCACGGACTCCGAGACCGTCATGACCTCGTGCAGGGCCATCCGGCCCTTGTAGCCGGTGCTCGAGCACAGGTTGCACCCCACCGGCTTGTACAGGGTGGGGAGCGGGTCACCCTCGGCGTAGGGGTAGTCGGGGATCGCCAGGAGCTCCTCCGCGGTCGGCACGTACTCCTCGCGGCACTTGGTGCACAGCTTGCGGCACAACCGCTGGGCCAGGACGCAGTCGAGGGCAGACCCCACGAGGAACGGCTCGATCCCCATCTCGACCAGGCGGGTGATCGCGCTCGGGGCGTCGTTGGTGTGCAGCGTGGACAGCACCAGGTGACCGGTCAGTGCGGCCTCGACCGCGATCTGCGCGGTCTCGTGGTCGCGGATCTCACCAATGAGCACCACGTCGGGGTCCGAGCGCAGGATCGACTTCAGCGCCGCGGCGAAGGTCATGCCGGCCTTGTCGTTGGTCTGCACCTGGTTGATGCCGGGGATGCGGTACTCCACCGGGTTCTCCACGGTGATGACATTGACCTGCGGGTCGGAGACGATGTTGACGGTGGCGTAGAGCGTGGTCGACTTGCCCGAGCCCGTGGGCCCGGTCACCAGGATCATCCCGTACGGCTTCTCGTAGGACTCGCGGTAGCGCTCGAAGTTGGCCGCGGAGAACCCCAGGTCGTCCAGGCTCATCTGTGCGGTCGAGTTGTCGAGGATGCGCATCACGACCTTCTCGCCGAAGACGGTGGGGAGGCAGGCGACGCGCAGGTCGATCTTCTTGCCGTCGTGCACGACCGACAGCCGCCCGTCCTGAGGCTTGCGGGTCTCGGCGATGTCGATGCCGGCGGTGATCTTGAGCCGGGAGATGACCGCGGCCTGGATGCTCTTGGGCGCGGTGTGGGCGTCCTTGAGCACCCCGTCGATCCGGTAGCGCACGCGCAGGCTGTGCTCGCCCGGGTCGAGGTGGATGTCGGAGGCCCCGTCGGCGATGCCCTGGTTGACGAGCAGGTTGACGAACCTTACGACGGGCGCCTCAGCGGTGACGTCGCCGAGAGCGGTGATCCCGCCGTCGTCGGTGTCGTCGTCCTCGCTGAGGTCGGAGGCCAGCTGGTCGAGCTCGCCGTCGGGCCGGTAAGACTGGTTGACCTTGGCGGCGATGTCCTCCTTCATGGCGATGGCGAACTTGATGTCCGCCCGCGCCATCCGCTTGAGGTCGTCCTTGAGGTTGAGGTCGCGCGCGGCCGAGGCCGAGGCCGCGACGACGAGTCGGGGGCCGTCCCAGCCCAGCGGGATCACGTTGCGCCGGCGGCAGATGTCACCGGTGAGCCGCGTCTGCGCCCCACCGTCGATGGCGTAGTCGACGAGCTCCACGAAGTCCATGCCCAGGACCTCGCTGTTGGCCCGCACGGCGTCGACCTTGGTGATGACGCCGGTGGCGACCAGCACGTTGAGCAGCGGCTGACGCTGCTCCGCAGCGACTGCCTCGGCCGCGGTGACCTGCTCCTCGGTGACCTTGCCGTGCTCGAGCAGGTTGAGGACGCTGGCGCTGCGGTCGGAACCGGGCACGGCGGCAGCACTCGTGGTGCTCAGGATGGTCATGGGTGCTCCACGCTTCGAGACGGGTGGGAGGTGTCGTCCTAGGTCCTATCGGCCACGCGAGGGCCAGACACGAGGGATCGAGGGCGGCAAATGTGCCGCCGTCGTGGACGGCGGCACTGCGCGCGGTGTGCCGGGGGTGGTCATGCGGCGTCCACGACTTGCGGGCTCATCCCGGCCCGCTTGAGCTGCACGCTGAGGTCGTGGGGGTTGGTCGAGGCGGCCTTGGCCGCGCCGACGGTGATCTGGCCGGACATGGCCAGCTCGACGAGGTGCTGGTCGAAGGTCTGCATGCCGTGGTGGCGACCCTCGGCAACGATGTCGACGATGTCGTTGGTCTTGTCGGGGTCGGCGATGGCCTCGGCGATCCGAGAGGTGTTGACCAGCACCTCCATCACGCACACCCGTCCGGTGCCGTCGGCCTTGGGGACCAGCCGCTGGCAGACGATGCCCTTGAGCGAGGCAGCCAGGGCGAGGCGGATCTGCTTCTGCTCGCTCGGCGGGAAGAAGTCGATGATGCGGTTGACGGTCTCGGCCGCGTCCGTGGTGTGCAGGGTCGACATCACGAAGTGCCCCGTCTCCGCGGCCGAGGCGGCCGCCCGGACCGTCTCGACGTCACGCATCTCACCGATCAGGATGACGTCGGGGTCCTGCCGCATGGCCGCGCGCAGCGCGACCGAGAAGTCGGCGGTGTCGAGGCGTAGCTCGCGCTGGCTGACCGAGGCCATCTTGTCGGCGTGCAGGATCTCGATGGGGTCCTCGATGGTGAGCACGTGCACGGGCTTCGTGCTGTTGATGAGGTCGACCATGCCGCCCAGGGTGGTCGTCTTGCCCGAACCGGTGGGCCCGGTGACCAGGACCAGCCCGCGACCGTGCAACGCCAGGTCGCTGATCACCGCCGGCACCCCGAGCTGCGCGAGGGTCAGCGGGGTGTCGGCGACCCGGCGGCAGACCAGGGCAGCCGTGCCGCGCGCACGGAACGCGTTGGCCCGGAAGCGACCCAGACCGTGCAGGGAGATGGAGTAGTCGGCCTCGTTGGTGTCGGCGAACCGGCGACGGGTCTCGGCGTCCATCGTCTCGGTGATCCACTCCTCGGCCTGCTGCGGGGTCAGGGGCGCGTGGTCGAGGGGGGTCAGCACGCCGGAGATGCGGATCTTGGGAGGAGAGGCCACCTTCAGGTGCAGGTCGGACCCCTTGTGGTCGACGAGCGCCTGGAGGAAGGGCGAGAGCCGGAGGGAGGTCTGCGTGGTCATCGAGGCCCTTTGGACAGGTGGTGGGGACTGCTGGACCCGCACGCGGGCAGCCGTCCCGGGACGGGTGGCACCAAGACCATCGGCCGGGGAGCCGCCCGGCTGGAGGGGTGGCGCGCCACGTCTCCTCCCGCGGGGTCCAGATTTCCGGCGCGACGGTCAAGGCAGGCGCACCACGCCCCGATAACAGGTCCAGAAGGCCCCATCCCCCGTGGACGAGGGCGACACGTAGCAGCCGGGCTGGCACCGGCTCACCGACTCAAGGGGTACGAGTGGGACGCACGTTGGTCAGTCTGGACCTCGGTGGCTCCGGGGTCCGCGCCGTCCAGTTCACACTGGGCAGGAACGGCCCCACCGTCGAGAAGATGGCGGTCGCACCGCTGCCCCCCGGGGCCGTCGTCGGCGGGGAGGTCCGCGATTCCGCCACGGTCAGCGCCGCGCTGAAGGAGCTGTGGTCGAAGGAGAAGCTGAGGTCGAAGAAAGTCGTCTTCTCCCTGGCCAACAGCCACGTCCTGGTGCGCCAGATGGACCTGGAGTGGCTCGCCCCGGACGACTTCCGCAAGTCGCTGAAGTACCAGGCGGCGGAGTACATCCCCATGGACATCGACGAGGTCACCGTCGACTACCACGCACTGCGCGACATCGAGTCCGTCGACCCGGTCA
The DNA here is from genome assembly GCA_943371595.1 of Sphingomonas paucimobilis. GTDB lineage: Bacteria > Actinomycetota > Actinomycetes > Propionibacteriales > Nocardioidaceae > Nocardioides. The sequence goes on along the minus strand of CALRVO020000137.1, from coordinate 3,883 downwards.
GCGGCCAGAGCCGCCGGATGCTGCAGATCCTGCTGGTCGTCGCGTCCAACGAGACGCTCGACGGGTTCCTCGACGCGCTGGGTGGAGCGGGACTCACGCCGGTGCGCGCCGAGATCAGCCCGTTCGCACTGGTCCGCGCCACCAACCCCGCTCCACGCCAGGACGCCAGTGTCGAGGTGCTCCTCGACCTCGGCGCTCACGTCGCCAACCTGGTGATCCACGAGGGCGGCCAGCCACGCTACGTCCGCATCATGACCGGCCAGGGCGGCGACGTGCTCACCCAGCTCTTGCGCGAACGTTTCGAGTGGTCGCACGACGAGGCCGAGCAGACCAAGATCGCGCTGGGGATGCCGACCTCGCAGCCCGCCGGTGCCGGCGTCGGGGTCACCAGCACCGTCTTCGGTGGGGTGGCTGCGGGCGCCGTCGCCCTGGACGAGCACCCCGCCCAGACCATCATCAACGAGTCGGTGTCCCGACTGATCGGCGAAGTACGACAGACCGTGGACTTCTTCATGACCAGCGGCCACGACGTCAGCCCGCTGTCGCGGGTCGTGCTGACCGGCGGCGGCGGCAACCTTGCCGGGTTCGCTCAGCGCCTGTCGTCCGAGCTGCGCGTCCCCGTGGAGCACGGCAACCCTCTTGACCACCTCTCGATCGGCCGGCGGGTGAGCCTCCCCGACGGCGTCACTCCGCAGGAGATGTCGATCGCCCTCGGCCTCGCGATGGGAACCAGCTGACATGGCCCTGATGACCAGGACGGACACCGCGCTCACGAAGGGGCGGCAGGCCGACACGGACGACCCGGCGTCCGGGCGGGCCAAGCACTCCGGTCGGAGCGCGCGCAAGGGGCCGGGCCGCGACAAGGGCGCCCCCGAGGTGTTCGTGCCGTCGCTGCCGAGCGTCAACATCCTGCCCCCGGCGGTGACCGAGCGCGCGCACCTCGAGCGGGTGCGCCGTACGTTCGTGGTGGCGGCCGTCGCCGCCGTCGCGGCGGTCGGGGCGATCTTCTTCCTCCAGTCCGGTGCGATCTCCTCGGCCGAGACCGACCTCGCGGCCGAGGAGGCCAGGGCGGCGCAGCTGTCGTCGCAGGCCGCGGCCCTGGCACCGGTCAAGCTCTACTACGCCACCGTGGAGGCCAACGAGGCCACCATCCAGGAGACGATGTCACGCGAGGTCCTGCTCTCCGACGTCGTCGACCGCCTCTACGCCACCGCTCCCTCGGGGGTCGACCTGGGCACGGTGGCGGTGTCGGTGGACACGCAGCCCCTGCTGGCGGCCGGCGCCACCCCTGTCGACCCGACCACCGCAGGCTCGGCGGCCTGCCCCTCACCTGACCCCTACGTCATACCCGGCGAGGCCGCCGGCTGCGTGACCATCACCGGTTCGGCTGACTCCCGTGCGGCCCTGGGTGACTGGGAGGCACAGGTCGGGAAGTCCGACCTGTTCGCCGACCTGTTCATCTCGAGCTCGGCGGCTGCGGCCGAGGAGGGCTCGAAGGCGATCACGTTCTCCGCCTCGGTGTCCGTCACCGCCAAGGCCTACGTCAACCGGTACGCCGACCCGGCGTTCGTCGAGGGGATGACCCGGTGAAGAACCTGAGCAAGCTCGCGATGACCAAGGCCGTCGGCAGCGCGGTCGTGCTGCTCGTTCTCGTGGTCGGCTACCTCCTGGTCCTCTCCCCCCGCCTGAGCGAGGTCGACGAGATCAGGGCGCAGATCGACACCACGGCGCAGAACAACGGGGTCGTCACGACGACCATCGCCGACCTCGAGCAGAAGAAGGCCGGTCTCGACGACCAGCGCAAGGTCGCCCGTGCCCTGGCCCGGAAGTTCCCGACCACGGCGGCGCAGTCCGACATGTTCGCCGACATCCGGGCCGCGGCCGAGCAGGCCGGCATCTCCGACGAGGCCGTGACGGCCCTGACGCCCACCGTCCCGGTGACCGCCGGCTCCCTCGCCGCCGACGGAGGCGCGACCCTCCCCCAGGACGGTGCACCCGCCGCGACGGGGATGGCCACGATGGACGTCTCGGCCTCGGTGACGGGCACGCGCGAGCAGCTGCGCTCGTTCCTCGCAGCGATGGAGAACCAGGCCCGTTCCTACCTCTTCGACACCGCCGGGCTCAGCCCCGTGGCGGAGAGCGGCGAGGCCACCGGGCCCGCCGGGTCGTCCGGCTACACCCTGACGCTGACGGGCTCGATGTTCCTGCTGCCCGCGGTGCCCGACCCCGACGACCCTGCGGCGGCACCCCCGGTCCCGGCCCCGGCCGACCCGACGGCGCCGTAGCAACGCTCACCCGCAGACGGGCCCCACCTCGAGATCGAGGTGGGGCCCGTTCCGCGTCCACCCCCTGCCGAGGGGTGACGCTCCGGTGGTCGGGGATGCCACCGGTCGCCGGCGTCGCGCGAGAGCGCGAAGGCCGCCCTCCGGACGGTCGTGCCGGGCGCTCGGACGTCGCAGTGCTGCCGTCCGCCGTCGTGCGACGGGCCGGCCTCGAGCCGCGCACCTGGTCGTCGGTGCCGACGTCCATCCGGGCGCCTGCGCGCCGACGCGACCGCGCGCCATACCGGCGCGTCCAGGTGCCGCTCTGGTCAGAGCAGGATGGGTTCGAACCGCGCGCGCAGACGGTCGCCCTCGATGGTGCCGAGCGAGTCGGTGAGGCGGGAGCGGACGGTGCTGACCGCGTCGGCGAAGTCGGCCGACAGCGACGCGATCGCGTCGGTCGCCTCGACCGCGAAGGCCCACCGCAGCTCGACGCTGACGAGGGACTCGTCACCGACGGCGGCCGCGGCGTCCAGCAGGTAGGCCTCGAAGGTGGCCCAGTCGGCCTGCCAGGCGTGGGGAAGCGCGTCGTCGACCCGGCCCGCGCGGACCAGGTCGAGGGCCAGGGCCATGTGGTGCCTGGCCTCCAGGGTGCGCTCGGCGATCGCCTCGTCCAGGCTCGCCCCGCCCAGCCGCTGGTGGGTCATCTCCGCGATCTCGGCGGCGGAGGGCGCCGGCAGGCCCTCGAGGTGGTCAAGCGGTGACAGACGCCGCTCCATCAGGGCGAGGGCGGAGGCGTCGAAGGCTGCGGCGAGGCCGCTGCGCGCCGCACGGACCGCCTCGACGGCCGAGTCGGCGGCCGGCGGGTGCAACGCATACGTCGCCAGGGCGCGGGCCACGGTCGTGGCGATGTCGAAGAACTGCTGGTCCGGCGTCGGGGAGGCGATCATGACGCGCTCCCACATGATGGCCTGGACAGCATTGATGTCGGCGGCCCAGGTGGCGCTCACAGCACCGAACGCGTTGCCCTCCGCGGCCAAGCGCCGGGCCAGCCGGCGGTAGCTCGCGATCCGGCTGGTCGTGTCGGCGTACAGCACCTCGGGCGTGTTGCTGGTGATCGTCACCGTGGTCGCATCCTCTGGTCGGGTCGTCTGCTGCAGTGTGTATCGGTCGCACACCGGCGACGCCGTAGCCTTCCCGCCGAGAATTGTCCCGCGGGGATGGGGCCCGTCCCCTGCTGCTGGTGGCGCGGGCGCCACGGAGACGGGGCCGTGCTCTAGCTCTCGGTCGCCGCCGCGCGCAGGAGCGAGTCGGCGGCGGTGACGTGGGCCTGCAGCTCGGTGGTGACGATGGCCAGGCGGTCGGCCTCGGTGCGCAGCCGTTGCTGCTCGGCGGCGACGAAGGCGGCTCGCTCCCGCGCCCGCCGTAGGTCGGCGTCGGCCGCCTCCCGGCGTGCCTCCACCTCGACCACGGTACGCCGTACGACGCCGGCCCGCTCGCACGCGCGGTCGTGCTCGGCCTGGGCTCGGGCCAGGACGTCGCGCGCCGCGGTCAGCGCGAGGTCGGCGGCGACGGCTTCCTGGGTCAGCTGCTGGGCGACCCGCTCGGCGTCGGTGGCCACC
>CALRVO020000136.1:0-8723 GCA_943371595.1 Sphingomonas paucimobilis | reverse complement strand
GGGCCCGGTTGACGAGGTCGGCCCAGGCGCCGTCGACCTCGGTGCGGTCGTAGCCCCACTCGTCGTGGGCGCCGAGCACGTCCAGCACGGCGCGGAAGGTCGCGCCCGAGTCGCAGGGGCGGCGTACGCGCAGGTCGAGCAGCGCGTGCTCGTGGGCCCCGAGGGCGTCGTCGACGACGGAGCCCGAGCCGTCGTCGAGCCCGACATGGAGGAACGCCCGACGCCGACTAGCCACGTCTCCAGCGTGGCACCCGCCCATGAGCCCGGGATGAGCGCCGCATGAGCGCGGGATGAACGCAGGCTCAGGCGGGGGTGAACGACGCCATCGTGCGCTCGGGCTCCCAGAAGGCCTTCATCGACAGGACCAGGCCGTCGTCGTCGACGACGTAGACCATCACCAGGTCGGTCGTGGTGTGGGAGCCGTCGGCGAACGACGTGCGGATGCTGCCGACGTTGGCGCAGGTGTTGCTGCCCGGGTTGGCCAGCGACTCGGTGATGGTGAAGGCGAAGGTGTCGATCGGCGCGATCGCCTTCTCCCAGAACGCCGCGATACCGGCGTGGCCGTGGTGGCCGCGGCCCTCGGGGTCGAACATCGAGGGGCCGACCGGGTCCTCGAGCACGGCCTGCTCGGAGTAGACGGTGAGCCACTCGGCGAGGTCGCCCTTGGCGACGGCCGAGTAGGACCGCTGGCTGGCCGCGCGGGCCGGGTGCGGGTCGTCGGCGGCGAGCCAGGTGACGGCGTCGGAGGTGATCATGCGGGCATCGTACGGCCAGAACTGTAACGTGTTCTAGTTGTCTTCGCGGGGGTCGGGACAGCGTGAGCGGGGGAGGGTGTGACACGGGACCGGGTGGCGGCGTCCTTGCAGTGACGCCGACCAACACACCAGGAGAGAGATGTCGACCAGCACGCGGGAGTTCGAGGAGTTCGCCGTCGCGCGGACCCCGGCGCTGCTGCGCACGGCCCGACTGCTCAGCGGTGACGCCCACCTCGCCGAGGACCTCGTCCAGGACACCCTGGCCAAGGTCTACGTGCGGTGGCACGCCACGCTGCGGGGGCCGATCGACAACCCGGTGGCCTACGCCCACACGGCGCTGACGCGCACGTTCCTGAGCAACCGCCGCCGACGCAGCAGCACCGAACGGCCCTACGCCGACCTGCCGGACCGACCCGTCGCCGACGCGACCGGCGCGGCGGAGACGCGGATGGCCCTGCACGAGGCGCTCGCCGGGCTCGCCCCGGCCGACCGTGCCGTGCTGGTGCTGCGGTTCCTCGAGGACCTCAGCGTCGAGGAGACCGCCGCCCGCATGGGGGTCTCCTCGGGTGCCGTCCGCAACCGCAGCATGCGTGCCCTCGAGCGCATCCGTCCGCTGCTCGACACCTCCCTCACCGTCACCCCGGAGAGAGGCACCACCCGTGAATGACCACATCTCGGCGTCCCAGCTGCTGCGCGACGCCGCCCGACACGACGACTTCCCGACCGACGTCGACCGGATCGTGCGTGGCGGCATCAGCCGCGGTCGCGCGCTCCGCCGGCGCCGGCGGGTCGGGACCTCGCTCGCCGCGGCCACCGTGGTCGGCGCCATCGGCGTCGCGGCGAGCGTGGGGCCGGGCCTGCTCGGCGAGCGGGGCACCGCCGCGGTCTCCGGGCCCGGCTTCGCCACCGACGGCTCCGCGTCACCGAGCGCGACCCCGACCGCCCCGACGAGCCCGGCCCCCACCACCCCACCGCGGGGCCAGGTCGACGCGCACCTGGCGGTCGCCGCGGCCGACGTGCCGGCGGTGTTCGGCGACCTGCTCGGCGGGCAGGTCGGCGACGTCCGGGACGACGAGACCTTCCCGCTCATCGACGAGAAGGTGCGCAAGACCGTCCACTTCACCTACGAGGGCACCCTCGCCACGTTCGTCGTCGAGCGCGCCGACAACCTCGCGCCGTGCGCGGCCCTGGTCGACCCGGCCAACCAGCCCGACGGTCAGCCCGGCGGCGAGTGCGTCGTCCGCGACGGTGTCGAGCTGCTGCTCACCCCGCCCGAGGAGGCCGACGGGGTCACCGCCCAGGGCGTCTCGGCCTGGCGGCACGGCTACGTGGTCAGCGTGGTGTCCTACAACGCCGCCTACGGCAAGGAGGTGTCGCTGGTGACCGACGTCCCGCCCATCTCGATGGCCGACCTCGAGCGCCTGGTGACCAGCGACGTCTGGTTCACCGGGGCAGGCGAGCCGGGTGCGCGCTCGTCGTCCCCCGAGATCGCCGTGACAGCAGGTGACGTCCCTGCGCTGGTCGCGGCTGTCGTACCTGGCGAGGTGTACCTCGACGAGCCCTCCTCCGACGACGGCTCGGCTGTCGTCGCACGCTTCCGCCTCGATGAGCTCGACATCACGGCCGGCATCACCGTCGCCGACGGCGACCCGATGACCCGGTGCCGTGACGACGAGGACGACCCGCGCACGGCGTGTCGGCTGCAGCGGGACGGGTCGGTGCTCCTCGAGACCAGCTCCAGCAGCGGGCGCCCGGCCGGCCGACTCGACGCACGCACCCTGGTCCGCTACCTGTCGGGGTTCACGATCACCGTGTCGAGCGACGGGTCGCGGGCTGACGTGTCGCCCTTGACCCGCGCGGGGCTGGTCGCCATCGTCACCAGTCCCGGGTGGATCACCGGATCCTGAGGTCCTCGGGGACGCCCGCGACCGCGCGCTGGAGCCACGTCACCAGGGGCTTCAGCGCGCGCCAGTCGTCGCGCACCAGCGTCTGCACGGCCGGGGTGTGGATGACCTTCTCGAAGCCGCAGGGGCGTCCGACCACGATCTGCTTGTGGCGCAGCAGGTCGATGCGCGGGTGGTCGGCGGCGTAGCCGCGCGGGGTCGTCTTGAGCTGCTCGCCGCCGAGCTCGAAACCCGCCTTCTGGAGCTTCTTCAGCAGCCGCTGCAGCGCCGGTCCGGTCTTGTCGTCGTCGATGGCGTCGCGGATCGCGCCGAGCCGGGCGCCGGACGCCTCGTAGAAGCCGCCGCCCACGCGGACGCCCCGAGGCGACAGCTCGACGTACCAGCCCATCGACGGGCCGGCTGCGACGAACGCGCCCTGGTGGGTCTTGTAGGGCGTCTTGTCCTTGGCGAAGCGCACGTCGCGGTAGGGCCGGAAGATCTTGGCCGGCCCGAACTCGGGCTCGAGCGCGGCGCACAGCGCCACGAACGGCTTCTTGACCGACTCGTCGTAGACGCCCTTGTGGGCCTCCCAGAACGACCGGGTGTTGTCGAGCTCGAGGTCGTCGTAGAAGTCGAGCGCCGCCACCGGGAAACCTTCGAACGCCACGCGCCGAGCCTACGGGCGGGGCGTCGGCTCGCTCGGCGGGGCCGGCCTCCCGAACGCAGCGGGCCCCCGCTGTTTGCTCGCGGGGGCCTTCGCACTGGAGCGGATGACGAGACTCGAACTCGCGACATCGACCTTGGGAAGGTCGCGCTCTACCAACTGAGCTACATCCGCAGTGCAGCAGATGCTAGCCGAGACGGGTGAAGGTCGCGTGCCGCGGGTCCAGCCCGTCGCCCGACGAGCGGCCGGTGAGCCGGCGGTGCACCCACGGGGCCGCGGAGGTGCGGACCCAGGTGACGTGGTCGCGCACGGTCGCAGGGGGTGGGGCGGTGCGGGGGAGCTCCGCCAGGTCGTGGGGTACGCCGAGCAGGTCGAGCACGGTGATCGCCATGTGCTGGTGGCCGGCCGGACCCATGTGCATGCGGTCGGGGTCCCACAGGCCCCAGTCGCGGTACTCGCGCATGCGCCAGTAGTCGACGACGGTGGCGCCGTGCCGGTCGGCGCTCTCGCGGACCAGCTCGTTGTAGAGCGCGAAGCGGCCGCGCAGCAGCCGGTAGGTCGCCGACCCGCCGGGGTCGAAGGCGGTCCACACCAGCAGCCGCGCACCGGTCGCGGCGAGTGCGCCGAGCGCCTCGTCGTAGGTCGTCGCGAGCGCGTCGAGGTCGACCTGGGGGCGCAGGATGTCGTTAGCCCCGGCGTACACGGTGACGAGGTCGGGCTGCAGCGCCAGTGCGGCCGGCACCTGGTCGGTGACCACCGCGCCGAGCTTGCGACCGCGGATCGCGAGGTTGGCGTAGCCGAAGTCGGGGACGTCGCGGCCGAGCACCTCCGCGACCCGGTCGGCCCAGCCGCGCACGCCGTTGGGGCGGTCGTCGGCGGGGTCGCCCACGCCCTCGGTGAAGGAGTCGCCGAGCGCGACGTAGCGGCGGTAGGGGTGCGTCACGAGCCCATTGTCCGCGGCTGCCGCGGACGGTCCGTGACTGGGTCGGACCGCTGCGGGCCGCACGCCGGTAGGGTTCGCTCGTGCTGCTGTCAGACCGCGACATCCTGGCCGAGATCGACGCAGGCCGGGTCGCGCTCGACCCGTGGGACCCGGGCATGGTCCAGCCGTCGTCGGTCGACGTACGCCTCGACCGCTACTTCCGGGTCTTCGAGAACCACCGCTACCCGCACATCGACCCGGCGGCCGACCAGTCCGACCTGACCCGCGAGGTCGAGCCCGAGGGTGACGAGCCGTTCATCCTGCACCCGGGGGAGTTCGTCCTCGGGTCGACGTACGAGGTCGTCTCGCTGCCCGACGACATCGCCGCGCGGGTCGAGGGCAAGTCGTCGCTGGGCCGGCTCGGCCTGCTCACCCACGCCACCGCCGGCTTCGTCGACCCCGGGTTCTCCGGTCACGTCACGCTCGAGCTCGCCAACGTGGCGACGCTGCCGATCAAGCTCTACCCCGGCATGAAGATCGGGCAGTTCTGCTTCTTCCGGCTGTCCTCGCCGTCGGAGCACCCCTACGGCTCGGCCAAGTACGGCTCGCGCTACCAGGGCCAGCGTGGACCGACCCCCTCGCGGTCGTTCCAGAGCTTCCACCGCACGCCGATCTGAGCCGCGGAGGTCGTCAGGTAAGGTCTGCCTAACTTAGGCTCGCCTCACCTCGAAGGACCTCCCATGTCGACGACCGTCCCCACCCTCCCGTTCCTGGTCGCGGAGGTCGAGTGCGTCCGGGTCGACCGGTTGTCGCCCAGCTTCGTCCGGGTCGAGCTGGCCTCGCCCGCGCTGGCCGACTTCGGGGGTGACGGGCCGATGTACGACCAGCGCATCAAGCTGGTGCTGCCCGACGGCGACGCTCCGCTGCCCTCGATCGAGTCGGCGGTCGAGACCTGGGCGACCTGGCTGGAGCGGCCGGTCCCCGAGCGCGGCCACCTGCGCACCTACACGGTGCGCGACGTGCGTGGTGAGGGCGTCGACACGCGGGTGGTCGTCGACGTCGTGGTCCACGAGGGTGACTGCGGGCCGGGGGGGTGCGTGGGGTGCGCGTGCCCGGGTCGGTGACCGGGTCGGCCTGGTGGGTCCTCGCCGGGGCGTGCCCTACGGCGGCATCGAGTGGGCTCCCGGCGAGGCGACGAGGCTGCTGCTGGCCGGCGACGAGACGGCCGTGCCGGCCGTGGCGGCGATCCTCGAGCAGCTCGACCCCGACGCGCAGGGGCAGGTCCTCCTCGAGGTGCCGTACGCCGCCGACGTGCTCTCGATCGAGCACCCGGTCGGGGTGGGGGTGCGGTGGCTGCCCCGCGACGGCGCCACCCGTGGGCTGGCCCTGCAGGCGGCGGTGCTCGAGCACCTGGGCGCGGGGACCGGGCCGGTGGTGGTGGGTGAGGACGAGGTCGACCCCGACCTGTGGGAGACCCCGGCGTACTCCTCGTCCGGCGAGGTCGTCGACGCGTCCGGCGGGTCGACGAACGACCTCTACGCCTGGATCGCCGGGGAGTCGCGCGTGGTGACCGGCCTGCGCCGGGCGTTGGTGCGGGACCTGGGGATCGACCGGCGCCAGGTGGCGTTCATGGGCTACTGGCGCGCCGGCGTCGCGATGCGGTCCTGACCTGGGGTCAGACGTCGAGGCGGTCGGCGACCGAGCGGACCCGCTCGGCCAGCCGGTGACGGCGGGCCTGTCGTCGGGCGGCGAGGACGTCGGCGCGGTTGCGCGCCTCGCGGTCGGCGGCGCGGCTGGTGCGGCCGCGGTAGAGGTCGTGGTCGAGGAACTCGTTCATGGTGGGTGCTCCTGCTCGGGTGGGTGTGGTGGCTGTGGTGGGTGATGAGTGGTGGACGTGACGGTCAGACCTGGGTCAGGACGATGTCGCCGCTGACGGTCTTGGCGCGCAGCTCGACGTAGTCGGCGCCGGGCTCGGGCTGGCCGGCGCCCTCGAGGGTGGAGTGGATGCGACCGGACACGGTCGAGACGTCGGTCCACACCGGGACACCGGCCGGGACGCCGACGTGGACGTCGCCGGAAGCGCCCTTGACCTGGATGCGGCCGGCGGACACCGAGGCGATCTCGAGGTCGCCGCTGCCGGTGCTGAGGCCGACGTCGCCGCCGGCGTGCCCGATCCGCAGGTCGCCGGAGCCGGTCTTGACGGCGGTCTGGCCCGCGGCCTCGCGCAGCTGGACGTCGCCCGAGCCGGTCGAGACCGAGACCTCGGCCGCGGCGGTGCCGATGGCGACGTCACCCGATCCGCTCTTGACCCTCAGTGGCTGGGCGGCGTGCTCGACGCGGACGTCGCCCGAACCGGTCTCGACCAGGCAGGCGCCGTTGATCGACTCGAGGGCGACGTCGCCGGACCCGGAGCGGACCTGGACGTTGCCGACCTGGCCGGTGACCTGGAGGTCGGCGCTGCCGAGCTTGGTGACCAGGTGGCTGTCGGTCGGCAGGGTGACGACGACGTCGAGGCGTCGGTCGCCGCCGAGGAAGCCGCCCCGACGGGGGGCGATCACGCGCAGCTGCCCACCGTCGAGCTCGACCTGGGTCTCCTCGGCGTCGGGGCCGCTCAGCGCGACGTGGGTCTCGGTCGTGTCGCGGGCGTGGACGGCGACCGCGCCCTTGCCGTTCTCGACGTAGAGCTCGATCGGCTCGTGGGTCTCGAAGTGGTGCTCGGTCATGGGGACTCCCTGGTGGGTGGGTGGTGGGACGGGTGGGTGAGGGTGTGCGGGTCCGCGGGGCCGGCCTGCTGCCGGTCCCGGGTCGTGCTCGAGGCGCTAGGGGGTCAGACCCAGCCGTTCATCCGCTTGGGTCCGTTGCCGCGGGTCTGGGGGAACGGGTGGGGTCCGCCGAAGAACGGCAGGCTGGACAGGTCGATGTCGACGTTGATCGCGGCGTCACCGTTGCGGGTCGCGGCCCGTACGACGTTGACCAGCCAGGTGTTGAGCGACTGTCCGGCCGCGGCGGCGGCGTCCTCGGCCCGGGTCTTGACCGACTCGGGCAGGCGCAGGGTGATGCGGGCCGTCGACCCGTCGTCGGTGTCCTCGGGCGGGGTCGGGGGCGTGGGGGGTGTCGGCGGGGTGGGCGGGACCGGGGCGGCGGGCGCCGCGACGCTCGCGTCGACGACGAAGGCCAGGTCGCGCCCGTCGAGCCGTACGTCGACGCCCCCGGACGGCATCTCGGCGGTGATCTCGGAGCAGGCCTGGCTGATGGCCTCCATCAGCGCGAGCCGTGCGGCCGGGTCGAGCGCGAAGCCGAGGCGCTCGGCGGCGTGGCGGAGCTCGTCACCGGCCCCCTCGGCAGCCGCGAGGAGATCGCGACGCAGGTGGTCGACGTACGGGGTGATGTCCATGTGCACCACTCTGACGTCACAGTGACGTCCATGTCAAGTATTTCTGACATCACTTTGCTGTCGCGGTGCCGTCACGATGACGGTCTGGTGATGTCGAGGTCGCGCTGACCCGTCGTACGTGTACGACGGGTCACCTCGAAAAAGACGCTGACCCGTCGTACATGTACGACGGGTCAGCGTGGTGGGTGACTCAGAGGTCGAAGAGGGAGCCCTCGCCGATCTCGACGTCGGTGCGGGGCTGGTGGGCCTCGCCGTTGCCCCGGGGCTGGGGCTCCGGCTCCGCCTGCGGCGCGGGCTCCGTCTCAGTCTCGGGCTCCGGCTCCGCCGGGGTCTCCTCGACCAGGGCGTCGGCCTCCTCGACCGTGGCCGTCTCGGGCTCTGGGGTCGGGTCGTCGGAGGCGATCGCGGTGGCGGCGGCGCTGACCGCGGCCCCGCCCGACAGGGTGCCGGGCCGGCCCTCGGAGGCCTCGTCGGTCGCCTCGTCGGAGGCGGCCGGCTCCGGCTCCGGCTCGGCGGCGGGGGCCTCGGGTGCGGCCGGGGCCGCGGGGGTCGCGACAGGCTCGGGAGCCTGGATGTCGAAGAGCGACCCACCCTCGGGGATCTCTGCGCTCGGGGTGACCGTCGACGTCGGGGCCGGCGTCTGCGCGGGCTCGGCCTCGGCTACCGGCTCCTCGGCGGCGGGTGCCTCCGGGGCGGCCGGGGCAGCCGGTGCCTCGGGTGCGGCGATGTCGAAGAGCGACCCGCCCGATCCCAGGTCGGCCACCGGGGCAGCCGGCTCCGACGCTGCGGGCTCGGGCGCGGGCTCCTGTTCCACCTTCGCTGCCGGTGCGGGCGTGGGCTCGGGCTCGTCGGCCTGCAGGTCGAACAGCGACCCGCCCGAGCCGAGGTCGGCGGCGGGCTTGCTGTCGGTCTCGGTCTCGGTCTCGGTCTTGGTCTCGGCCTTGGCGGGCTCCGCCTTCGCGGGCTCGGGCTCGTCGCCGCCCAGGTCGAAGAGCGACCCGCCCGCGGGCGGGGTGGTGGCGTCGGTGGCGGGGGCCGCCTTCGCCGCGGGCTCGGTCTTCGCGGGCTCGGGCTCGTCGCCGCCCAGGTCGAAGAGCGACCCGCC
>CALRVO020000135.1:0-8734 GCA_943371595.1 Sphingomonas paucimobilis | reverse complement strand
CGCGGTTCAGGGGACGAATCGGCCCCAGCAGCCCCCCGAACCGCGCGATCGCACGGATCAGGGGAGGCGCCGACCAGCTTCGGTCCGAGCAGCGTCACCACAAGAGCCTTCTCGAGCAGCCGCACCTCGGCGTACGGCGTCACGGACGCGCCAGCGAGCGCCCGCCCTCTCACAACCGGCGCTGAGCAAGGCGCTCACCGGCGCTGCGCGCCAGGGCCCGGGCCTACGTCGGATCCCGGGCCTCCTGACCCATCCGCCGGGGTATGGGGCCCCGGTCGTGCGCCTGACAGGCTCACGACATGACCGAAGCCGAGTTCGACCCGCAGAACTCCCACGCCGACCTGACCTCGGAGCCCGCTGCGCCGGGCACCGCCGACGGCAGCCCGACCGAGGGCGTCGAGATCGACGAGGCCGAGGTCGCCGAGGCCGTGACCCCCGACGACAAGTCCATCGACGGGCCGCCCGCCGGGCACGCCTGACCCCCGGCTGGCGGCTCTAGGGTGAGGGGGTGACCTCCTCGCCCGAGCCGTCCGCCCGACCCGACACCCGCCTCGGCGTCCTCATCGACGCCGACAACACCTCGGGTGCCCACGCCGGCGCGATCCTCGAGGAGCTCGCCACCTACGGCGTCCCGACGGTCAAGCGCGCGTACGGCGACTGGACCACCCAGCACCTCGTGGGCTGGAAGGACGCGCTGTTGGCGCACGCCATCCAGCCCATGCAGCAGTTCGCCAACACCCGCGGCAAGAACTCCACCGACTCCGCGCTGATCATCGACGCGATGGACCTCCTCTACGGCGGCAACCTCGACGCCTTCGCCCTCGTCTCCAGCGACAGCGACTTCACCCGTCTCGCCACCCGGCTGCGCGAGGCCGGCAAGCTCGTGGTCGGCCTGGGCCGGCGTACGACGCCCCCGGCGCTGATCGCGGCCTGCGACCGGTTCGTCTTCCTCGAGGTCATCACCGGTACGTCGTCGGCCCCGGTCGCCGACGAGCCCGAGGCCGAGGTCACCGAGCTCCCCGACCTGCGCCGGCTCCTGACGTCGGCGGTCGACGCCACCAGCGCCGACGACGGCTGGGCCCACCTGAGCGCGGTCAACGAGCACGTCCAGAAGCGGCACGCCTCCTTCGACCCGCGCAACTACGGCTTCTCCAAGCTCAACGCCCTGGTGCGCGACCAGGACTACCTCGACGTCAGCCACGCCGGCAACGTCGTCCGGGTGCGGCTCGCGACCAAGAAGACCGCGACCAAGACCGCCGCCAAGAAGTAGGGCCTGGCGCCGACGGAACCGACCGACGTGGCGGCGCGTCTGTGCTGCATGACCACCCGAGTCCGCCGCCTCGTCGCGGCCGCAGCGTCCACCGCCCTTCTCGGTCTCGGCGTGAGCGCCTGCTCGGCCGGTGACGACAGCTCCTCCGACTCCGGGGGCGGCTCATCCTCCTCCGACTTCTCCGGCAGTGACGTGGCCGCCGACGAGGCGCAGGCCCCCGGCGGCGCAGCTGCCCTGGCCGAGTCCTCCGGCGGCCGCTCCGCCGCCGACGTCGCCGCGGTCGCCCCGCGGGCCGAGCCCGACCCGACCAGTCCCCGGTCGCTGATCAAGAAGGGCAACGTCGCACTGCGCTCCGCCGACGTGGGCGACACGCTGTTCCGGGTCGGGGCGATCGTCCAGGCCGCGAGCGGGGAGATCGCGGAGAACAACACGCAGGCCGACGACGCGGGCGAGCCCGAGAACGCCCTGCTCACCGTGCGGGTCCCCGTCGGTCAGTTCGACACCACGATGCGTCAGCTCGAGAAGATCGGCACCGAGCGCGACGGGGTCGACCTGATCACCAGCGACGAGACCTCGAGCGACGTGAGCACCGAGGTCATCGACGTCGACGTGCGCGTCGAGCTGCAGAAGCGCAGCATCCAGCGCATCAGCATCCTGCTCGACCGCGCCACCAGCATCCGCGACATCGTCAGCATCGAGCGCGAGCTCGCCGATCGCGAGGCCGACCTCGGGTCGCTGCAGAAGCGTCAGGCGTTCCTGGCCGACCAGACCTCCCTGTCGACCATCACCATCTCCCTCGAGCGCCCGAGCGAGAAGCAGGCGGCCGAGGCCGAGGAGAAGGACGAGGCCGGCTTCCTGGCCGGGCTCGACGACGGCTGGGACGCCTTCAGGACCGTGACGACCGGCCTGCTCACCGGCGCCGGCGCCCTGCTCCCCTTCGCGATCGTGCTGCTGCTGGTCGGCGTGCCACTGCGGGTCTGGCTGCGCCGTCGCCGGCCCGGCACCACGCCCGTCTCGACCTGACCCCACGGAGGTCGAGGAGGTCGCCCGCGACCGTCACGAGACCACCCCCGACCGCAACCCACGCGGCAGAGCCGATCCGCACCTGCGGCCGAGTGGTCTCGTGACGGTTGCTAGCGCAACCTCCTCGACCACCGTGGTGTCGGTCGGCCGAGTGGTCTCGTGACGGTTGCTGGCGCAACTTCCTCGACCACCGTGGTGTCGGTCGCCTCGGCTCAGTGGATCGTGAGGTAGGGACAGCCCTCGTCGAGCACCCGGCCGCTGCGGGCGAACTCGGCCCAGACGCGGCGTACGGGGCGGCCGGCGGCCTCGACCTGGTCGTAGGTGAGCCCGGCGCCGAGGGGCGAGCGCTCCCAGATGCCGGGGTGCGGGAAGAGCAGGGCCAGGTCGATGGTGTGGGCGCCGGCGAGTCCGGTGCCGGGGGCGCCCCACGAGATCGTGTAGCGCGTGGCACGACCGCCGGCCGTGCGGTGCTGGGTGGCGAAGCGGCGGGTGCCGCGGGTGTAGATGCGCCAGGTGGTGGCACGGACGACGCCCTCGACCAGCGCCCGACCGACCACCGGCAGCGTGGCGAGGCGGGCGACGGCCGGCACCTCGGAGACGAAGAAGCTGGTCTCGCGGCTGTTGGTGCCGACGAGCACCTCGACGTCGCGGGCGACGGCGGCCCAGGCGGCGTCGAGGTCGTCCTCGGCGGGCAGGGGCGAGTAGCCGTACTGCAGGCCGAAGGGCATCCCGGCGAGGAGTCCGAACGCGCGGGCGCGGGCGCTGACGCGGGGGTAGTGGGACACGACCTCGGCGACCGGGGCGTCGTCGGGGATGTCGGCGGCCTCCTCGGCCATCGCCGCGGCCATCGCCTCGCGGCCCCGGGTGATGCCGAAGGGCGCGCTCTGCACGATCGCGCGCCGGAACAGGCCCTGCGCCCCGTCGGCCACCATCAGGTGGACCACGGCGTCGGCGCCCGCGGACTCGCCGAACGCCGTGACGTTGCCGGGGTCACCGCCGAAGGCCGCGATGTTGCGCTGCACCCAGCGCAGCGCCTCGACCTGGTCGAGCAGCCCGAGGTTGGCCGGGCGGCCGTCGGGCCGTCCGTCAGCGCTGCCCAGGAAGCCGAAGAGACCGAGGCGGTAGGTCACCGAGACGACAATCACGCGCTCGTCGCGCACCAGCACCGCCGGGTCGTGGATCGGGGCGTCACCGGCGCCGTTGACGTAGGAGCCACCGTGCAGGAAGACCATCACCGGCAGCGCGTCGTCGGGGCCTACCCCCTCGGGCACCGTCACCGACAGCCGCTGGCAGTGCTCGTCCTCCTCGAGGTCGCCGAACCCGTGCGGGAACATCCGCTCGAGCAGCGGCGAGCCGGCCTGGGGGCAGGCCTTGGCCCACGAGGTCGCGTCGACGCGCCCGGACGACGACGGCTCGGCCACCGGTGCGGCGTGGCGCTCGGCACGCGCGTAGCGGATGCCGGTGGCCCGCACGACGCCACGGTCGTGCCAGCCCACGACCTCGCCGGCGTCGCAGGTGAAGACGGGGCTGGTGACGCTCACGAGAGCGAGTAGCCCTGGACGAACTCGGTCAGCCGCGCGAGCTGGTCGGGGTCGGTCGACGGGATGACGCCGTGGCCGAGGTTGAAGATGTGGCCGCGGGCGGCGCGTCCGGCCTCGATGACCTCGGCGGCGCGCGCCGTCATCACCTCCGTGGGGGCGAAGACCAGCGTGGGGTCGAGGTTGCCCTGGACCGCCCGGTCGCCGACCAGCGGGACCGCGGAGGCCAGCGGCGTGCGCCAGTCGACGCCGACGACGTCGGCACCGGCCTCGCCCATCAGGCCCAGCAGGTTGGAGGTGCCGACCCCGAAGTGGATGCGGGGTACGCCGAGCTCGCCGGCCGCCGCGAGCACCCGCGTCGAGTGCGGCATGACCGAGGCCCGGTAGTCGGCGGGCGTGAGCGCCCCCGCCCAGGAGTCGAAGAGCTGCACGGCCGAGGCGCCGGCGGCGACCTGCACCTCGAGGTAGGTCGCGGCCATGGCGGCGATCTTGCGCATCAGCGCGTCCCAGACGTCGGGCGCGCCGAACATCATCGCCTTGGTCTTGGCGTGCTCCTTGGAGGGCCCGCCCTCGACGAGGTAGGAGGCGACGGTGAAGGGCGCCCCGGCGAAGCCGATCAGCGGCGTCGCCCCGAGCTCGGCCACCAGCCCGGAGACCGCCTCGGTGATGAAGGGCACGTGCTCGGGGGTGAGGTCGGGGATGGCCTCGATGTCGGCGAGCGTGCGCACGGGGTGGGCGACCACGGGGCCGATGCCGGGCTTGATGTCGAGGTCGACCCCGACCGCCTTGAGCGGCAGCACGATGTCGGAGAAGAAGATGGCCGCGTCGACGCCGTAGCGGCGCACGGGCTGCAGCGTGATCTCGACGACCATGTCGGGCCGCATGCACGACTCGAGCATGCCGACGCCCTCACGCAGCTTGAGGTACTCAGGCAGCGAACGGCCCGCCTGACGCATGAACCACACCGGCGTGTGGGGGGTCGGCTCGCCGCGCGCGGCCTTGAGGAAGGCGCTCTGGGCCAGTCCGGGATGTGCCTCGGGTCGTGGTGCCACGCCACAAGCCTCGCACCCCCTCGGGCGTGTCCCGATATCGGATCCCCCGATGCAGACCTACGCTGGCGACATGGTTGTGCGCCAGCAGTCCAGCGCAGCGCCCGCGGAGTTCCGCGCGGCGGTCGCTGCCATGCGCGCTGCCGTCCTGCGACCGGAGGTCCTCTGCGAGGAGATGCCGGCCCCCCAGCGCATCGCCCCCTACGCCGCGGCACTGTCGGCCGACGTGACCGTCGACGACGTCGACGTCGGCACCGGCCGCATCATCCTGCTCCACGACCCCGACGGCAACGACGCCTGGGACGGCACCTTCCGCTGCGTCGCCTACTG
Source organism: Sphingomonas paucimobilis (assembly GCA_943371595.1). Lineage (GTDB taxonomy): Bacteria > Actinomycetota > Actinomycetes > Propionibacteriales > Nocardioidaceae > Nocardioides. Next base: position 3,524 of record CALRVO020000135.1, on the reverse strand, counting down.
CCGCTGCGAGGTCGAGCTCGAGCTCGTCGCCGACCCGATGCTGGCCGACGTGGGCTGGTCCTGGCTGATCGACGCCCTCGACAACCACGGCGCCGACTACGCCCACGTCTCCGGCACCGTCACCCGCGTCGCGACCGAGTCGTTCGGCGGCATGGCCGACGACGGAGGCACCGCCCAGATCGAGGTCCGGGCGTCCTGGACCCCCGCGCTGGGACCCACCGGGCTCGACATCGGCCCGCACATCGAGGCGTGGGGCGAGCTGCTGTGCACCGCCTCCGGGCTCGAGCCCGTCCCCGAGGGGGTCGCGGTCCTGCCGAGCCGTCGCGGACAGCGAGGCACCCCCGCGCGATGACCTCCGACCCTGCCGCACACGACCCCGCTCCCGACCCCGACCTGGCCGACCCGGCCGACCCGGCCGACCCGGCCGACCCGGCCGAGGTCGAGGTCGAGGTCGAGGAGCCGCTCGCCGAGCTGCTGACCCTCGCCGACGGCGTACCCCCGATCACCGACACCGAGGCGGCGCTGCGCGAGGTCTGCGCCGACCTCGCCGCCGGCACCGGCCCGGTCGCCATCGACGCCGAGCGCGCCTCGGGCTACCGCTACTCCGGACGCGCCTACCTGATCCAGCTGCGTCGCGACGGCAGCCACACCGCGCTGATCGACCCGATCGCGTTCGACTCGCTGGCCCCGCTGGCCGAGGTGCTCGAGGGCACCGAGTGGATCCTGCACGCCGCGACCCAGGACCTGCCGTGCCTCAACGAGCTGGGCCTCTACCCCTCGGCGCTGTTCGACACCGAGCTCGCCGGGCGCCTGCTGGGCTACCCCCGCGTCGGGCTGGCGACGCTGGTCGAGACGCTGCTCGGTTTCCGGATGAAGAAGGAGCACTCCGCGGCCGACTGGTCGACCCGGCCGCTGCCCCAGGCCTGGCTCGAGTACGCCGCCCTCGACGTCGAGGTGCTCGTCGAGCTGCGCGACCGGCTCGCCGCCGAGCTCGAGGAGACCGGCAAGGCCGAGTGGGCGCGCCAGGAGTTCGACGCACTGCGCTCCTTCACCCCGACACCCCGCACCGACGCCTGGCGGCGCACCTCCGGGCTCCACCGGGTGCGCGGACGCCGCTCGCTGGGGGCCGTCAAGGCGCTGTGGGAGACCCGCGACGACCTCGCCGCCCGTCGCGACGTGACCCCAGGCCGGATCATCCCCGACTCGGCGATCGTCGCCGCGGCGGTCGCCCTGCCGACCGACCGGGCCGCGCTGCAGGAGGTCAAGGGCTTCCACGGCCGCGGCGCCGACCGCTACGGCGCGCGGTGGGTCGAGGCCCTCGAGGCCGTCGCCGCGATGGACGAGGACGACCTGCCCGCCCGCTCCCCCAAGGGCGACGGGCCGCCACCGCCGCGGGCCTGGGCCGAGAAGGACCCCGTGGCCGCCGTACGCCTGCAGCTGGCCCGCGACGCCATGGCCGCGCTGGCCGAGCGCCACCACCTGCCGGTCGAGAACCTCCTGACCCCCGACACCCTGCGGCGCACCCTGTGGTCCCCGCCGGCGACCCGCGACCCGGGCGACCTGCTCGATCGCGTCGTCGACGACCTCACCGCGGCGGGGGCGCGGCCCTGGCAGGTCGCGCTGACCGCACCGGTGATCACCACCGCGGTGCTCCAGGCCGACGTGCAGGCTGTCGCGCAGGCCGATGCCCGCGCCGCGGCCAAGGCCGAGCGGACCGCCGAGCGTGAGGCCGCTCGCGCCGCGCGTCAGGAGGTCGGCGAGTCCGAGGAGTCCGAGGAGTCCGAGGAGTCAGGCGACTCCGAGGGGTCGTAGTCGGGGTCGAGCACCGCGCGTGACGCCTCGTCGATCTCGTCGGCCACGGTCGAGACCGTGAGGACCCCCGGGCTCAGCAGCAGCTCGGAGAGCAGCGGTTGGACGGCCTCGTCGAGCGTGGTGACGTCGTCGACCAGGGGCAGCAGCACCAGCTCGTCGACGCTGGCGTTGAACACCCCGGCGTGCTCGGGCTCCTGGCCGGGCTGGAGGAACGCGTCGGACCGCGCGACCGACAGGTTGGCCGGCACCACCTCGCCCGACTCGGCCAGCGCCTCGGTCGACTCGTCGGAGATCAGGTGGACCAGGAAGTCGGCGGCCTGCTGCTCGTGGTCGCCGGGGGCGATGCACAGCCCGCTGACCTCGCCGACCGTGGCGGCGCCGCCCACCGTCGGCATCGGCATCACGTCGAAGTCGAGCCCGTCGACGTCGCGCAGCTCGGGCACCAGGTCGCGGAAGCCCTCGATCATGCCGATCTCGCCGCGCTTGAAGTAGTCGAGCGGCGTGGCCTGGTCGAGCTGCTCCTGGCTCAGGGTGACCGCGGGGTCGCGCAGCACCGGCAGGATCGTGTCGAGGGTGTCGAGGTTGTCGCTGCTGCTGAACGCCAGCGACCGGGGGTCGGCGGCGTCGTCGTAGAGGCTGCCGCCCCCGGAGAGCAGGAACGGGGCCAGGCTCGGCAGGGTCGGCGAGATCGACACCCCCCGGTCGTCACTGCGACGGCTGGCGTAGGTGGCCGCGGCGCTGAACTCGTCGAAGGTCCAGCCCTCGAGCTGGTCGGCCGGGGCCGGGAGGCCCTGCTCGCGCATCGCCTCGAAGTCGATCAGGTCGGTGTTGTAGTAGATGACCATCGGCGAGATCGCCGACGGCATGCACTGCAGGTCGTCGTCGGCCGAGAACGCCTCGATCGCCGTCTGCGCGTAGTCGTCGCCGTAGCTGATGTTGCGCTCGGCGAGCAGGTCGAACAGCGGCACGTTGCGCTCCTCGTCGATGACGCCGGCGAGGTCGCGGCGGGCCACGAGGAACACGTCGGGAGCGGCAGCGCCGCTGGCGAGGTCGGCGTTCATCTCCTCGCTCGAGGACCACGAGACCAGCCGGGCCCGCACGCTCATCGCCTTGGCGTTGTAGCTGTCGACCATCGACTGGTAGGCCGCCACCACGGGCTTGCTGCCGAAGACCCCCAGGGTCAGCTCGACCTTGTCCCCCGGCGGCGCCGGCTCCGGGTCGGGCTCGCTCTGGCACGCCGAGCCGAGCGCGGCGACGAGGACCAGGGCCGGGACGGCCGCGAGCCGTCGGCTCCAGCGTCGTCTCATCCTGCTCCTCGGGTAGTGGCGTGCTGCGCCACCCTACCCAGACCACGACGAGCCGGACGACGAGGATGTCGAGCACGCCGGACCGGGAGCGCCTCACGGCGCGTGGCCGCTCTAGGCGGCTTGTTGTGGGACCCGGGGCTGCCGCGGCCCGACGTGCTCGACATCGACAACCGTACTCCGCGGGAGGTTGTTCCGCAGTACGTCGTGCACAGGCGGGTTCGGTACGTGACGGGTCTCTCGTGTCCGTCCACGGTGGTCGAGGAGGTCGCCCGCGACCGTCTCGAGACCACACCAGCCGCACCACCCCGCCCAACCACCACCCACGGTGGTCGAGGAGGTCGCCCGCGACCATCACGAGACCACACCAGCCGCACCGCCCCGCCCGACCACCACCCACGGTGGTCG
>CALRVO020000134.1:0-8792 GCA_943371595.1 Sphingomonas paucimobilis | reverse complement strand
GACCGGCTGGGACCGGCTGGGACCGGCTGAGACCGGAAGCAACCGGGCCGAGCCGGCCTGAGCCGAGCTCAGCGCTCGTCGTCGATGTCGCGGCGTCGTTCGGCCTCGGCCCGGTCGAGCTTCTGCGAGAGCTCGTCGAGGTTCTTGCGCTCCTTGCGCCGCTGCAGCTCGCGCCGGGCCCCGAACCTCGCGACCGACAGCCCGAGCAGGACGCACGCGCCGGCGGCGGTGCCCAGCAGGAAGAGCGCCATCGGGCTGACGTCGATCCCCATGAACTCGACCTGGCCACCGCTGACGTCGGCGGCGAAGACCCCACCGATCACGAGCACGGCGCCGACGGCGATGAGGAGCAGACCCAGGAGCAGCATGGCCGAAGGCTAGTGCCTGCGGGGCTCCTCGGGGTCGGGATCGGCATCGGTGAGGAGCACGTCGAGCAACCGCAGCGCACCGGGCTTGTCGAGGGGGTTGTTCTGGTTGCCGCACTTGGGCGACTGCACGCACGAGGGGCACCCGTGCTCGCACGCGCACGACGCGATGGTCTCGCGGGTGGCGGCCAGCCACCGGTGGGCCGCGCGGTAGCCGCGCTCGGCGAAGCCGGCCCCTCCCTGCTGGCCGTCGTGGACGAAGACGGTGAGCACGCCGGTGTCGGCGTGCCGGGCGGTCGAGACGCCGCCGATGTCCCAGCGGTCGCAGGTCGCGACGAGCGGCAGCAGTCCGATCGAGCAGTGCTCGGCGGCGTGGGCGGCTCCCGGGAGGTCGAGGTCGTCGACGGCACCGTCGCCGGCCAGGCCGGCTGCGACCAGGACGTCGTCGGGCACGGTCCACCAGACCGCGGTGGTCGCCAGCGACCGGGCCGGGAGGTCGAGCGGCTGCTCGCCGACGACCTCGCCCGACGGTTGGCTGCGCTTGAGGAAGGACACGACCTGGTGCGAGACCTCGACGTCGCCGAACGAGAGCCGGCACCGGCCCCAGGTGCGGTGCTCGCGCTCGGCGCGGATCGTGATGTCGGTGACCTCGCGGGCGGTCGTCGTGTAACCAGGGTCGTGGCGCACGATGCTCGCCACCCGCTCCTCCAGGTCGAGCGACTCGACCACCCAGGTGTCTCCCTGGTGGAGGTAGACCGCGCCGGTGTGGGCGGTGCCGTGGGACCGGGCGGCGTCGACGGTGCCGACGACGCGGCCGGTGTCGACCTCGACCAGCGCGACCGCGGCCCCGCCGGCGCTACGGATGTCGGTGAGGTCGGCCGCCCGGCGCCGGTCGGTCCAGAACCACCCGTGGGTGCGTCGGCGCAGCAGCCCTGCCCGGACCAGCGCCTCGACGACCTCGGCGGCTCCGGCGCCGAAGAGGGGGAGGTCGGCCTCGGTGAGCGGACGCTCCTGGGCGGCCGCGCACAGGTGCGGCCCCATCACGTGGGGGTTGTCGGGGTCGAAGACCTGGGCCTCGACGGGTTGTCCCAGCAGGACCTCCGCGTGGTGCACGAGGTAGGTGTCGAGCGGGTCGTCGCGCGCGATCAGCACCCCGAGGGCGTCCTGGGCGCCGCGACCGGCGCGACCCACCTGTTGCCACAGTGCGGCGCGGGTGCCGGGGAAGCCGGCGATGATCACGGCGTCGAGGCCGCTGACGTCGATGCCGAGCTCGAGGGCGTTGGTGGCGGCGAGACCGACGAGGTCGCCGCGGCGCAGCGCCGCCTCGAGGGCCCGGCGCTCCTCGGGCAGGTAGCCCCCGCGGTAGGCCGCGACCCGGGTGGCGAGGCGGGGGTCGACCTCCTCGAGCAGGGCCGCAGCGGTGAGCGCGACCTGCTCGACCCCGCGCCGCGAGCGCACGAACGCCAACGTGTGCACGTCTTCTGCGACGAGGTCGGCCAGCAGGTCGGCGGCCTCCGACGTCGCCGCACGCCGGACCGGGGCGCCGTTCTCGCCGGTGTGGGAGGTCAGCGGCGGCTCCCACAGCCCGAGCGTGACCTCGCCGCGGGGGGACCCGTCGTGGGTGACGGCCTCGACCTCGAGCCCGGTCAGCCGCGCGGCGGTGGTGGCGGGCTCGGCGGTCGTGGCCGAGGCCAGCACGAACGTCGGGTGGGCGCCGTACGACGCGCAGACGCGGCGCAGCCGGCGCAGCACGTGGGCGACGTGGGCGCCGAAGACGCCCCGGTAGTGGTGGCACTCGTCGATCACGACGTAGCGCAGCGAGCCGAGGAACCCCGACCAGCGCTCGTGCCCGGGCAGGATCGAGCGGTGCAGCATGTCGGGGTTGGTGAGGATGTACTCGGCGTGGGCGCGGGCCCAGTCGCGCTCGTCGCGGCTGCTGTCGCCGTCGCAGGTGGTGATGCGGGTGTCGAGGCGCAGGGCCAGCAGCGACCCGAGCTGGTCGTGGGCCAGCGCCTTGGTCGGGGCGAGGTAGAGCGTGCTCGCGCCGCGCCGTCCGCGCTCGCCGCGCCCGACCGCCGCCGCGGTGAGCGCCGGCAGCTGGTAGGCCAGCGACTTGCCCGACGCGGTGCCGGTCGACACCACCACGTGCTGACCGCGCCAGGCGGCGTCGGCCGCGGCCACCTGGTGCGACCAGGGGCGGGTGATGCCACGCGCCTCCTGCGCCCGCACCACGGCAGGATCGGCCCACGCCGGCCACGCCGCGGGCTCCGCTGCCCGCGGGGGACGCACCTCGAGGTGGGTCAGACGCCCCTCCCGACCGGGTACGGCGGACAGCCGGGCCACCAGCGCCGCCACCGACTGCCGACCCGGGTGAGGGCCGCCCAGGTCGGGTGCGGTGGCTGCGGTGGACATGCTGGCGATGGTGGCACAGCCCGGGGACACCTTCTCGGCGCGCCATTACCATCGCGTGTGCGTCGCCGCGACCCGCGTGGTTTGATGTTCCAGCCCTGCCTCACCCCCCTCCCGGGAGATCACGTGGACCTGAGTCTTGAGACGCGCGACGTCGACGGGCGGACGATCGTCGCCGTCGGCGGCGAGATCGACGTCTACACGGCTCCCAAGCTGCGCGACAAGATCACCGAGCTCGTCGCGGCCGGCTCCTACCACCTCGTGGTCGACATGGAGGCCGTCGAGTTCCTCGACTCCACCGGCCTCGGCGTCCTGGTCGGCGGGCTCAAGAAGGTGCGCGCGCACGACGGGTCGCTCAGCCTCATCTGCAACCAGGACCGGCTGCTCAAGATCTTCCGCATCACCGGCCTGGCCAAGGTGTTCGTCATCCACGGCTCGACCGAGGACGCGCTCGCCCGAGCCTGACCCGACGGCCTGATCGGCCGACCCCGCCGGGCCCCCACGGGGTCCGGCGTACTGCTGCGCGCCCACGACGACGGCCCGTCGCGACCCAGGTGTCGCCCCCGGTGTGGCCCACGTCACACCCTCTGTCCTCGCGGGGGCTCCGCGTGCGTAAACTCCGGCTCGTTCCGAACATGACCTGGGTCACACCGACTCGGGCTGGTGCACGCCCACCCACGCAGGAGGAAACATGGTCGGGATCGTTCCCGCAGCCGCTGATGGTGTCGAGGTCTCCGGTGGCAACCTCGTCCTGGTCGTCGTCGTCGCCCTGATCGCGCTCGGCGCGCTCGCGATGGCGTGGCTGTTCCGTACCGAGGTCCTCGCTGCCGGTGAAGGCACCGACAACATGAAGAACATCGCCCAGGCGGTGCAGGAGGGCGCCGACGCCTACCTGCAGCGGCAGTTCCGGACGTTGGCGATCTTCGCCGTCATCGCGTTCTTCGCGCTGCTCGCCCTGCCCGCCGACGACCTCACCGTGCGGATCTTCCGTTCCGTGTTCTTCGTCGTCGGTGCCGGGTTCTCCGCCTCGGTCGGCTACCTCGGCATGAGCCTGGCGGTGCGCGCCAACCTGCGGGTCGCCGCCGCCGCCAACGAGGTCGGGGGCCGCGAGCCGGCCATGCGGATCGGTCTGCGCACCGGCGCCATGGTCGGCATGCTCACCGTCGGCCTCGGTCTCCTCGGCGCCAGCCTCGTGGTGCTGTTCTTCCAGGACAAGGCCCCCGACGTGCTCGAGGGCTTCGGCTTCGGGGCCGCGCTGCTCGCGATGTTCATGCGGGTCGGCGGCGGCATCTTCACCAAGGCCGCCGACGTCGGCGCCGACCTCGTCGGCAAGGTCGAGCAGGGCATCCCCGAGGACGACCCGCGCAACGCCGCCACGATCGCCGACAACGTCGGCGACAACGTCGGCGACTGCGCCGGCATGGCCGCCGACCTCTTCGAGTCCTACGCCGTGACCCTCGTCGCCGCGCTGATCCTCGGCTCGCAGGTGTTCGGCGACAAGGGCCTGGTGTTCCCGCTGCTCATCCCGGCCATCGGTGCCCTCACCGCGGTCGCCGGCGTCTACCTCACGCGACCGACCCCCGGCGTCAACGGCCTGACGACCATCAACCGGTCCTTCTACCTCTCCTCGGGCATCGCCGCGGTCGCCAGCATCATCATGTCGTTCGTCTACCTGCCCACCGACTTCGCCGACTTCGGGGCGGCGTACGCCGGGATCGACGGCAACCCCGCGGTCATCGCCGCGAGCGCCGTGGTCATCGGCATCGTGATGTCGGCCGGCATCCTCGCCCTCACCGGCTACTACACCGGCACCGAGTTCGAGCCGGTCAAGGGCGTCGGCCGCACCTCGCTCACCGGCGCGGCCACCGTCATCCTGTCCGGGCTGTCGGTCGGCTTCGAGTCCGCGGTCTACACGACCCTGGTCATCGGCGCGGCCGTGTTCGGCGCCTACCTCCTCGGCGGCGCCACCCTGACGGTCTCGCTCTTCGCCGTCGCCCTGGCCGGCACCGGCCTGCTCACCACCGTCGGCGTCATCGTGGCGATGGACACCTTCGGGCCCGTCTCCGACAACGCCCAGGGCGTCGCGGAGATGTCGGGCGACGTCAGCGAGGAGGGGGCGCTGATCCTCACCGAGCTCGACGCCGTCGGCAACACCACCAAGGCGATCACCAAGGGCATCGCGATCGCGACCGCCGTGCTGGCCGCGACCGCGCTGTTCGGCTCCTACGCCACCTCGGTGGCCGAGGCCCTCATCGAGGCCAGGCCCACCGCCGAGGAGGAGAGCCTCCTGAGCTTCGCGGTCTTCAACCCCGCCGTCATCGTCGGCATCCTCATCGGCTCGGCCGTGGTGTTCCTCTTCTCGGGCCTGGCCATCAACGCCGTGGCCCGGGCCGCCGCCGCGGTCGTCTACGAGGTGCGCCGCCAGTTCCGCGAGATCCCCGGCATCATGGAGGGCACCGGCCGTCCCGAGTACGGCAAGGTCGTCGACATCGTCACCCGCGACTCGCTGCGCGAGCTGGTCACGCCCGGCATCCTGGCCGTCCTGGCCCCGATCGCCGTCGGCTTCGGGCTCGGCCCGACCGCCCTGGCCGGCTTCCTGGCCGGTGCGATCGGCACCGGCACCCTGATGGCGGTCTTCCTGGCCAACGCCGGCGGCGCCTGGGACAACGCCAAGAAGCTCGTCGAGGACGGCAACCACGGCGGCAAGGGCTCCGCGGCCCACGAGGCGACCGTCATCGGCGACACCGTCGGCGACCCGTTCAAGGACACCGCCGGCCCGGCGATCAACCCGCTGATCAAGGTGATGAACCTGGTCTCGCTGCTGATCGCCAGCGCCGTGGTCTCGATGAGCGTCGGCAAGGACCAGAACGACGTCCTGCGCATCCTCATCGCGCTGGTCGCCGTCGGCATCATCGCGGGGGCCGTGATCGTCTCCAAGCGCCGCACTGCCGACCTCGGCGACGACGTACCGGCGGTCGAGACCACCGCCTGATCCCGCCCCACCCGCCGACCCGTCGTACATCGCTGACGGGTCACCGCGCTCCACCACGCTGACCCGTCGTACATGTACGACGGGTCAGCGGCTTTTGGCAGGATCGGGGCATGTCCCGGGACCAGATCGCGCTCGTCTCCGACGTCCACGGCAACCTGACGGCGCTCGAGGCGGTCCTCGCCGACCTCGACGACCGGGGCATCACCCGCGTGGTCAACCTCGGTGACTACGTCGGGAAGGGTCCGCGCGGGCGGGAGGTCGTGGCGCTGTGCCAGGAGCGCTGCGAGGTCAACCTGCTGGGCAACTGGGACGACGTGGTGGGTCGCCCCGAGCAGCACCCGGCCGCCTCCGACGACCCGCTCGCGTGGTGGCGCGCCGAGCTCGACCCCGACCAGCTGCCCTGGCTCGCGGGACTGCCGTTCTGCCACGACCTGACCATGAGCGGGCGTCGGGTCCGGCTGATGCACGCCAGCGCCGAGACCGTCCACCGCCGGGTGCGCTACGTCAAGGACGAGGCCGAGTTCCTCGGCCAGTTCCGCAACACCGAGGCCACCCGCTCGGCCGTGGGCGAGACGCCGGAGCCCGACGTCGTGGGCTACGCAGACACCCACGACCCGTTCTACGAGACCCAGCTGCGCGGGCGCACGCTGTTCAACACCGGCAGCGCCGGCAACGCCATGGGCGACCCGACGGCGTCGTACTGCGTGATCGAGGGCTACCTCGACGAGCCCGACCCGGCGCCGTTCGCCCTCACCTTCGTGCGCGTCCCGTACGACGTGGAGGCCGAGCTGGCGATCGCGCGCGAGCTGGGCGTGCCCGACTACGCGGGCTACGAGTCAGAGCTGCGGCTCGGGCTCTACCGCGGGGCGCGGCGTGAGTTCGAGGCCGGGGCCTTCACCCTCGACACCTACTACCACGGGCACGGCGCGGTCAGCGGGTGACGGTGAGCACCTTCTGGCCCGAGGTGCTCGGGGCGTGCCGGGCGTCGCCGGCGTAGCGCGCCGTGAGCCGGTGCCGACCGACCGACTGACGCGGGATCGTGAAGGTCACGACGCCGCCGGCCGAGGCGGAGATGGTGAGCGACCGCACCCGACGGGTGCCGTCGAAGACGGTGATGCGCCCGGTGGGCTTGACCCCGGTGCGGCTGCCCAGGACGACGCGCAGGGTGGGGGTCTGGGTCTTGGTGACCGTGCGCCGCAGCAGGGTCAGCGACGTGGTGCTGGCGGCGCGGGCCGCCGAGGGCACGCGCACGACGTTGGAGACCGCGGCGCCCTTCTCGTAGCCGAACCGGTCGGCCACGACGAGGACGACGACCGCGCGGCCGGCGTCGGCGGTCGTCGGGGTGTAGCTCGCCGTCGTGGCGCCCTCGATGATCGCGAACCCCGAGGCGTCGGACCGGCTGCGGTACCACTGGTAGGCGTAGGTCGGCGCGGGCTCGCCCCAGACGCCGTCGGTGGTGGTGAGGGGGCTCCCGACCGCGCCCGTGCCGCTGACGACGGGGGCGGTGGTGGCGGTGATCCTGGCGCCCTTGGCGGGCTCGACCGCCTCCGACACCGAGCTGCCCGGGCCCAGGAGCGAGCCGTTGGCCCCGATCGCGCGGACCGAGACCATGGTGCCGAAGTCGTCGCCGGTCAGCGTGTAGGTCTGCGTGGTCGCACCGGTGATGCTCTCGCCGTCGCGCAGCCACTGGTAGGTCGTGGTCACGCCCTGCTGGTCCCACACCGGCGCGGTGGCGGTGACGACCTCGCCGACCTGCGGGGTGCCCGTGATGGTCGTCGGGGTGGTCGCGATCGGTGGGAGGAGGGCGGGCACCCCCGGGATGCACGGGAAGCCCGGCAGCGGGACGCAGAGGTCTGCCCTCGCCGGGCCGGCCGGTACGACGAGCAGCCCGGTGGTCACGGCGGCGACGACGAGGCCGGCGCGCAGGGAGCGGGTGGACAGCGTGGAGATCCCCATGGCGGCAGGGTAGGACCGTGCGCGGTCGCGCGCAGCGGATCGGCCAGGATGGCCGGGTGAACCCCTCCACCGCCCCCGCCCTGCGCGAGGCCCTCGTCGCGGGCGACTTCACCTACGACCGCGTCGCCGAGGTGCTGGGCGAGCGGGCGCACGCCGCGCTGGGCCGCAACGAGACCGCGCCCGGGCTCGCGCGCACCCGCGGTGGGAGCCCGCTCGAGACGCTGGTGCGGCTGTTCCTCCTGCAGACCACCGTCCCGCTGGCCGACGCCGAGCGGGCCCTGCCCGGACTGGTCGACCGGCTCGCGGTCGACGGCCTGCTCGAGCGCAGCGTCGGCGAGGTCGCCGCGCGGCTCGACTGCCGGCCCTACTCCACCTCCGACGGTGACCTCGAGCGCGACCTGTGGGTCGTCAGCGACCTCACCCCCGGCCTCGACGGCGGACCGCAGCGGGTCGGCGGCGACCACGTCCTGGGCATCAGCCCCGCCTCGACCTCGCTGGCCCAGCTGACGATCCGGGAGCCGGTCACCTCCGCCCTCGACCTCGGCACCGGCTGCGGGGTGCAGGCGCTCCACCTGGCCCGTCACGCCGACCGGGTCGTCGCCACCGACGTCAACGTCCGCGCGCTGGCCCTCACGCGCTTCAACGCCGCGCTCAACGAGGTCGACGTCGAGGTGCGCGACGGCTCGTTCTTCGAGCCGGTGCGCGGGGAGCGCTTCGACCTGGTCGCGACCAACCCGCCGTTCGTCATCTCGCCCGCGCTCTACCGGCAGGGCGAGCGCCTGGTCTACCGCGACTCCGGCCTGCCCGGCGACCGGGTCGTCGAGGACATCGTGCGGACCGCGCCGACCCACCTCAACCCCGGCGGCTGGTGCCAGGTGCTGGCCAACTGGGTCATCGAGCGCGACCGGCCCTGGGACGAGCGGCTGGCCGGCTGGTTGCCCGAGCGCCACGACGCCCTGGTCGTGCAGCGCGAGGTGCTCGACCCGGCGGCCTACGTCGAGCTCTGGCTCAAGGACGCCGGGCTGCACGGCGGCCCCGACTACCTCTCGCGCTACGACACCTGGCTGTCG
>CALRVO020000133.1:0-8819 GCA_943371595.1 Sphingomonas paucimobilis | reverse complement strand
GGCGACCAACCGGTCGTGGAGCGGCAGCACCTCGCGCACGGCCGCGGCCGGGTCGCCCCGGCGTACGGCGTGGAGCAGGCCGAGCTCCTGCCCGGTCCCGGTGAGCACCGCACGGTCGTCGGTCCGCGCCGCCCGCGCCAGGTCGGCGGCCGCGCCGTCGAGGTCGCCGCTCGTCGAGCGGGCACGACCACGCAGCAGCAGCAGCGAGGGGGACAACCGGTCGTCGCTGCCGCACGCGCCGACGAGCCGGACGGCGTCGTCGCCCCGGTGCTCGGCCAGCGCCTGCCGGGCCGCCTGCTCGGCCGCCTCGGGGGTCACGACCTCACCGTCGGTGACGGCCAGCAGCGTCAGGTGGCGTACGGCGTCGGGCCGGTCGAGCCCGGCGAGCAGGGAGCGCGCCCGTGCTCGTAGCCCGCGTACCTCGGTGGCGCTCACCTGCTCGAGGACGGCGGTCCGCACGACCACGTCGGCGGGCTCGACCCGGGTGCCGCCCTCACCGGCGACCCGGCGCAGCGCACCCGTGACGACGGCGGCCTCGACGTCGGCGAGGTCGAGGGTGATCTCGGGCATCCACCCCACCGCCGCGACCAGCCGCACGACCTCCCACGACCCCGGGGTGAGCGGGTCGAGGGCGCGCGCGACCCGGCGACGCAGGGGCTCGGTGAGCAGGTCGTCGCCGAGCCGGACGCCGGTGGCGGACCGCTCGGCCGTCGACCCGGTCGCCCGGACCAGCTCGCAGAGCAGCTCGGGCAGTCCCTGCCCCGCCCGCACCAGCCAGGCCGCGGAGGGCACGTCCAGCTCGTCGCCGACCAGGTCGGCGGCCAGCCGCAGGACGTCGTCCACCCCGAGCGGTGGCAGGTGCAGCACCCGCCGACGGGCCGAGGCCAGCGCGTCGCGGACACCGTGCGGGACGCGCTCCTCGTCGGTCGTGGTGAGCACCAGCGGGATCCGCGCGCGCGCCATCTGGGCGAGCAGCACCAGGGTGCCGGGATCGGCCTCCTCGACGTCGTCGACCAGGACGACCGCACCGGTCTCGCGCAGCACGCTCGGCAGCCGGGTGTAGACCGACATCCGGTCGCCGGCGTCGAGCCCGACCGCCGCGACGACCGGTGCGGCCGAGGCCAGGGGGATCCCGGCCGCACCGTCGCGCCCGGCCACCAGGTGGGTGGTCCTGCCGGCCTCGACCAGGGCGGCGCCGACGTGGTGCAGCAGCGCCGTCCGCCCGGACCCCCGGGGCCCGACGAGGACCACGTGGGTGTCGCCGGCGATCGCGGCACACGTCTCCTCGAGGAGGGTGTCGCGCCCCACCAGCACCACGGGGGGAAGCCTACGGAGATCGCCAAGGCGGTCTGGACCACCGCCGCGCCGGGGCGGGGTGGTCCGGACCGCCGGGGCGGTCAGCGCACCCGGAACGACGTACGGCCCTTGCGCGAGCTCGACGTGCCGGACGCGGCGACCCGCCAGGTGCCCTTGGCGGCCTGCTTGAGCTTGACGGACGTGGCGATGGCGCCCGAGCCGTTGGCCGTCGCGGAGACGGAGTAGGCGCGCTTGCCCTGACCCTTGCCACCCGACAGGCGGAGCGTGACCTTCTCACCGGGCTTGTAGCCGGCGCCGGTGAGCTTGACCTTGCCGCCCCGCTTGACCGCCTTCGGGCTGGCCTTGACCGTGGCACCGACCGCCGAGACCGTCAGCGGCGCCGTGGCCGCCTTGCCGCCGTTGCTGACCCGCACCTGCACCGTGCCGGGGCGCGCGAACGGCGGGACGACGACCGTGCCGGCGAACGCGCCGGACTGCCCCACGGGGAAGCGGCCCACGACGGTGCCGCCGACCGTCACCGTGACCTGGGCGGCCGGGCTGGTCGGCGCCGCCGTGAGCAGGTCGGTGCCGCTGACGGTGACGCGCTGGCCCTGGCGCGCCCGGTCGGTGCTGAGCGTGATGGCCGGGGTGGCTGCGAGGTCGTAGACCGCGACGTTGAGCAGGGAGGGCGGGTTGACCTGGTTGTCGCACTCGATGGAGTACTCCAAGGCCACGTCCGAGGTGTCGGTGCCGGTGACGTACATCAGGACGTCCGTCGGACGCTGGGGGTAGAGGCCCGAGCCGAACCAGCCCGTGGTGACCTCGACCTCCTCGATCGGCAACGGCTGCGACGCGTCGAGGTCGCCCACGACGATGCCGCTGCGGAGCATGCGCAGCGGCGACGTGATGCCGTTGGCCAGGTAGAGGTCGACGTACAGCTCCACGTTCTTCATGTCCTGCGGCACGAAGCCGACCGGGAGCGGGCCCAGCTCGATCTCGGCGGTCACGTCCTGGTTGGCCGGGATCGGGCTGGGGTGGTTCATCCGCAGGGTCGTGGGCCAGGTCAGGTCGTCGGCGACCCGCTGGTTCTCCTGGAACGGGTTCTTGCGCACCTCGCAGTCGCGGAACGTGATGTCGGTGGTGGCCTCGGCGGCGCCGACCGGCGCCGTGCTCGAGCCGGCGACGGCGAGGCCGGCGGCGACGAGGCCGACGGCAGCGGTGGCGGCGGTGGTGCGAAGGGACAGCGGCACGGTGATCTCCTGTGGGAACGAGGGGGCGCTGCCCAGCATCGGTTCGTGCGCTGCTCACCGGGTTGAGCAATTGCTACTCACCCACGCCCACCTCGGCCGAGCCCTAACCTCCGGGGTGTGACCACGGTCTTGCGAGGACGACGCACCGAGCTCGAGCAGGTGGAGGCCTGCCTCGCCGAGCACCGCGGCGTGGTCGTCGCGGCCCGACCGGGCCTGGGCGCCACGGCGTTCCTCGACCAGCTCGCGCGCACGCACGACGCCGCCCTGGTCGCCGGGCGCGACGCCGCGGGCGGGACGCCGTTCCTGCCGCTGGCCGAGCTGCTCGCCGCGCACGACCTCGCCGGGGCCGAGCACTTCGACGTGCTCACCCGGCTGCCCTCGGCCCTGCTCGTCGCCGGTCGCTGCCTGGTCGTCGACGACGCCGAGCGCCTCGACCACGCCAGCGCCGTGCTCGTCGCCCAGGCCAGCCGGCTCGGCGTCCCCGTCGTGCTGGGGGTCCGCGAGGTCGGCTCGCTGCCCGAGTCGTTGCGCGACGTCGCCCTGACGCTGACCCGGCTGCCTCTCCCACCCCTGACGGCCGACGAGGTCATCCAGGTCGCCGAGGACGTCGCGGGCCAGCGTCTCGACCCGCCCAGCAGTGCGGCCGTCGTACGACGCAGCACCGGTGTCCCCGGTGTCGCGGTCGCCCTGGTGACCGCAGCCGTCGACCGGGGCCTCGTGCGCCCCACCCCGGCCGGGCTGCACCTCACCGGCTACCCGGTGACCGTGTCGTCGTTGTCGGCGTTCGGCCTCGACGTCGAGGTCCTCGACCGCCACCGCGACCTGCTGCACCGCGTGGCGTCGACGGGACCGGTGCCCGTCGACGTGCTCGACCCCCGGGCGGTGTCGGCGGCGGCGGGGGCCTCGCTGGTCGTCGAGGCCGGCGGCAGCGTCCGCATCGCCACCGCGACCGTCGCCGACTGGGCCCTGTCCGGGCTCTCGGTCGAGCGCCGCGCGGCCCTCGCCGCGGACACCGCCCACCTCATCGACGGCCTGCCCGACCACGCCGAGCACGCCGAGCACGCCGGGGTGCTGCGCTCCCTGGCCGCCGGCGACGCCTCCTGCGCCGCGCTCACCCGCTGGCTGCTCACCAACGACCGGCAGGACGAGGCCCTCGCCCTGCTGGCCCGGGTGGGCGAGGAGTCGGCCGCGACCCACCTGGCCCGGGCCGAGACGCTGGCCGCGCTCGGGCGGGTGCCCGACGCGCTCGCCGAGCTCGACCTCGCCTCGCGGACCGCGGACGACGACACCGTGCTGGTCATCGTCGGCCAGCTCGTCACGCTGCTCGGCGGGGCCGACGACGGCGCCCTGCGCCGGCGGGTGGCGGCCCTGACACCGCGCGTGGCCGACGCCGGCCTGCGGCAGCGGCTCGACGCAGCCCTCGCGCGACGCCAGGTGATCCAGGGCGACCTGCGCCTCGAGCCCCACCAGACCGCGACGTCCGTCGACCCGCTGGCCGGCCTGCTGCGCGAGTCGCTCACCGGCTCCCTCGCCGACGCCCGGTCGGGGGCGGCCGTCGTCGTCGACCCGCTCGGGTCGACGCTCGACGACCACCTGCGCACGCTCATCCACTTCCTGTCCCTGGTCTACGACGGCGAGGGGGTGGCGGCCCGTGAGATCGCCGAGCGGGAGTACGCCACCGCGCGCCACCACGCCGACCCGGTGCTGGGGCTGTGGGCCTACAACCGCACCAAGATCGCGCTGCACGCAGGCCAGCACGAGGCGGCCGTCGTGCTGGGGCGCGACATGCACCACCACCTGGTGTGGCGCGACCCGTTCGGCCTGGAGCTGTCGGGGGTGGCGCTGCTGGCCTCGGCCCTGGCCCGTGCGGGTCGGCTCGAGGAGGCCGAGTCCCTCGTGGCTCCCCTGTCCCCCGACGACCTCGTGCTGCCCCGGGCGCGTCTCGGGGTCGCGCGGGTGCGGGCCGAGCGCCTGCTCCTGGAGGGCCGACCGGAGCAGGCGGCCGAGGTGATGACCGAGGCCGGCACCTACGCCGTCGACCACGACGAGGCCCACAGCGGGCTGCTCGGCCTCGACGAGGCCTACTGGGCGCACCCCAGCGCCGAACGGGCCGTGCCGCTGCTCGCCGCGCGGGACCGGTCCAGCCTGGCCGCCGCCTACGCCGGCCGGGCCGAGGCCCGCGAGCAGGGCGACCCCGTCACCCTCGCCCGGGTCGCCCGCGACCTCGAGGCGATGGTGCAGCCCGGTCGCGCGGCCGCCACGTGGGAGGAGGCCGCCCGCCTGCACCGCGCGACCGGCGACGACCAGGCTGCCGGTCACGCCCACCGTCAGGCCGTCCGGCTGATGGTGCGGTGGGGCGCCCGGCCCTGGCCGCACCACCCGTCGTACGCCGTGCCGCTGACCGAGCGCGAGTCCGAGGTGGCGCACCGGGCGGCGGTCCGGATGCGCAGCCGCGACATCGCGGCGGCGCTCGGACTCAGCACGCGCACCGTGGACAACCACCTCGCCCGGGCCTTCCGCAAGCTCGGCCTGGGCGGGCGCGAGGAGCTGGCCGAGGCGTTGGGGCTGGTCACCCCGGAGGCGCCTCAGCCGCAGGCGGCGGTCCCGTCGTCGTAGCGCAGGTCCAGCGGCTTCGTGTAGCCGACGCCGGTCCGTGCGGCGCTGGCGATGACACAGTCGTCCTCCCCGGCTGAGGAGGAGCCGTCCATGTCGACGACGAGGCGCCCGTCGACGAGCTCGTAGGCGGTCGCCTCGGGCAGGACGCTGACCAGCGCCTGGCCCAGGGCATCGGTGAGGAGGTCACCGCTCGCGTCGTCGAGGGCCTCGTCGAAGTCGTCGAGCGCCTCCGCCGCCTCGGCATCGGCCTCGGCGGAGTCGGCCGTGTCGGCGGTATCGGGGGTGTCGTCGACCGCGGCGTCGGCCTCGACGTCGGCGCCGGCGCCGGCGTCGGCGCTCGAGGACGCAGGCGTGCTCGAGGTGTCGTCGTCGGACGAGGAGCACCCGGTCAGGGCGAGGACCGCGACCAGGGCAGGAGCGAGCACGGGGGCGAGCGGGAGACGGGTCATGACAGGAGCATGGCCACGACGACTCGGGCCGAGGTTGAGCAGTTCCTACTCAGGGCGTACGACGCCGCAGGGTAGCCGCACCGAGGGCCAGCCCGGCCACGGCGTAGGCCAGGACGACCGCGACGTCCCGCCACACCTCGGCCGTGCTGGTCGAGCGGGTGAGGTGCTGCATGGCATCGGTCGCGTAGGACAGCGGCAACGCGTCGCTGACGGCACGGAGCACGGTCGGGAGGTCGTCGCGCGGCACGATCAGGCCGCACAGCAGGATCTGCGGCACCACGACGACCGGCATGAACTGCACCGCCTGGAACTCCGTGCGCGCGAAGGCGCTGACGAACAACCCGAGGGCGGTCCCGAGCACGGCGTCGGCGACCGCCACCACCCCCAGGAGCCAGAGCGGGCCGACCACCTGCAGGTCGAGGAGCCCGACGCTGACGCTGACGGCGAGCGCGGCCTGCACGGCAGCAACGAGGCCGAAGGCGACGGCGTAGCCGAGGAGGAAGTCGAGCTTGCCGGTGGGCAGCGCGAGCAGCCGCTCGAGGGTGCCGCTGCTGCGCTCGCGCAGGGTCGTGACGCTGGTGACCAGGAACATCACGGTGAAGGGGAAGATCGCGAGCAGGCCGGGGCCGATCCGGTCGAACACGTCACCGCGGGCGTCGAGGAACATCCACCACGTCAGGGTGATCAGCAGGCACGGCACCACGAGCAGCATGGCCAGGGTGCGGTGGTCGCGGCGCAGCTGGGTGAGCACCCTGGCCGTGACGGCGGCGAGGATCCGCGGGTTCACGGTCCACGACCCTCGACGAGGGACAGGAACGCCGCCTCGACCGTCTCGGCACCGACGCTGCGCTTGACCTCGTCGGGGGTGTCGTCGGCGAGGATCTCGCCGTCGCGCATCAGCAGCAGCCGGTCGCAGCGCTCGGCCTCGTCCATCACGTGGCTCGAGACGATCACCGTCGCCCCCCGGTCGGCGAGCCGGTGGAACAACCCCCACAGCTCGCGACGCAGGACCGGGTCGAGGCCGACGGTCGGCTCGTCGAGCACGAGCAGGTCCGGGTCGCCCAGGAGCGCGATCGCCAGGCTGGCCCGCGAGCGCTCGCCGCCGGACAGGCTCGAGACGACCCGGTCGCGCAGGCGGTCGAGGTCGACCCGGCCGACGACGGAGTTGACGTCGTCGGCCCCCAGGCCGAGCACCCGGGCGAAGAACCGGACGTTCTCGGCCACGGTCAGGTCGTCGTAGACGCTCGCGGACTGGGTGACGTAGCCGATCCGGTCGCGCAGGACCCGGCTGCCGGCGTCGTGGCCGTCGACGCGCACGGTGCCCCCGGCGACGCGCTGCACCCCGACCAGCGCCCGCAGCAGCGTCGACTTGCCGCACCCCGACGGCCCCAGCAGGCCGGTGACCCCGGGCGCGAGGTCGAGGTCGAGCCCGTCGAGCACGCGACGGACCCCGCGGACCACGACGAGCCCGCGCACCTCGACGACGGCGTGTGACACCGACCCATCGTGCGCGCCGTCGCGGTCGCGCGCCCGGGCCATCGGTCCCGTCCTGGTACGCCGACGGCCCGGCCCCTCGGGTGAGGGACCGGGCCGGGCGTCGTACGTCGTGCGGGGTGGGTCAGGCGGGGAAGGACCCGCCCGAGGCCGCGAGGTCGCGCAGCCACTGCGTGGGCTGGAAGCGCTCGCCGTAGGCCGCGGCCAGCTCGTCGGCGCGCTTGACGAAGGCGGCCAGGCCGATCTCGCCGTCGGTGCCCTCGTAGCCGGTCATGAACTGCGCGGCGCCACCGGTCATCGGCGGGAAGCCGATGCCCATGATCGAGCCGATGTTGGCGGCCGCCGCGGAGGTGATGACGCCCTCCTCGAAGCACTTGGCCGTCTCGAGGGCCTCGGCGAACAGCATCCGGTCCTTCATGTCCTGGAAGGGGATCTGCTCGGCGGCCGGCGGGAACTGCTCGGCCAGACCCGACCACACCGAGCCGCGCTGGCCGTCGGTGTAGTCGAAGAAGCCGGCGCCCTTGAGCCGCGAGGGGCGGCCCAGGTCGATCATCTTCTTGACCACGGCGACGCCCGGGTGCTCGACGTACGTCGACCCGTCACGCTCGGCGGCGTCGCGCGAGGCCTTCTCGATCTTGGCCATGAGCTCCATGTTGAGCTCGTCGGTCAGCTGCAGGACGCCGACCGGGTAGCCGGCCTGGGTGGTCGCCCGCTCGATCGAGTAGGGGTAGGCGCCCTCGCCGAGCATGGCGAGCCCCTCCATGACCTGGGTTCCGATGACGCGCGAGGTGTAGAAGCCACGGCTGTCGTTGACGACGATCGGGGTCTTCTTGATCTGCTGCACGACGTCGTAGGCCTTGGCCAGCGCCTCGTCGGAGGTCTTCTCGCCCTTGATGATCTCGACCAGCGGCATCTTGTCGACGGGCGAGAAGAAGTGCAGGCCGATGAAGTCGGCCGGACGGTCGACGCCCTCGGCCAGCTCGGTGATCGGCAGGGTGCTGGTGTTGGAGCACAGCAGCGCGTCAGGGTTGACGTGCTTGGCCGCCTCGGCGAACACCTGGTGCTTGAGCGAGGGGTCCTCGAAGACCGCCTCGATCACCAGGTCGCAGCCGGCCAGGTCGGCGTAGTCGTCGGTGGCGACGATGCGGGCCAGCAGCTCGTCGGACTTCTCCTGGGTGAGCTTGCCGCGGCTCACGGCCTTGGCGTTGATCTTCTCGGAGTAGGCCTTGCCCTTCTCGGCGTTGTCGAGGGCGACGTCCTTGAGCACGACCTGCATGCCCGCGCGGGCACAGGAGTAGGCGATGCCGGCGCCCATCATGCCGGCGCCGAGGACGCCGACCTTGGTGGCCTTCCACGGCTCGATGCCCTGCGGGCGCAGCGCACCGGAGTTGATCGCCTGCAGGTCGAAGAAGAACGCCTGGATCATGTTCTTCGAGCCCTGGTTGACGATCAGGTTGGTGAGGTAGCGCGACTCGATGCGGCTGGCGGTGTCGAAGTCACGGCTCGCGCCCTCGACCGCGGCGGACAGGATCGCGCGCGCGGCGGGGTAGACCGCACCCTTGGTCTGCTTGCGCAGCAGCGCCGGAAAGGCGGGCAGGAAGCCGGCGATGGCCGGCGACTTCACCGAGCCGCCGGGCATCTTGTAGCCGGGGGCGTCCCAGGGGTTCTGGCTCGCCTCGGGGTTGGCCTTGATCCAGGCCTTGGCCGCCGGCAG
>CALRVO020000132.1:0-8888 GCA_943371595.1 Sphingomonas paucimobilis | reverse complement strand
ATCCCTGCGCGGCCGCCTTCTCGGTCTCGGCGACGATCGTGTCGTCGCCGTTGCCCCGGGCGTGGACCGTGCGCACGTGCGCGTCGCGACCGGGGCGTACGCCGCCCTTGGCCGCCCCCTCGAGGACCAGCACGACCACCTCGTGCGGGATCGCGGCGACCATCAGGCTCTCGTGCAGGCGCTGGGCTGCGCCCGCTCGGTCCTTCCACCAGCCGTCAGGGCGCGCGCCGACGACGTTGGCGCCGTCGACGACCAGGACGGTGCTGGGTGGGGGCTTGGCCACGTCACTTCAAGAACTTCGAGAAGTCCTTCGGCAGGTCGAGGTTGGCGGCCGCGGCCTCGTAGTCGATGTCGGCGGGGTTGCCGAAGGGGTTGGCGGCGGCCTTCTCCTTGGCCGCGGCGGCCTCCTGGGCGGCCTTGGCCGGGTTGCCGGACCTCTTGGCACCCTTGCCCTTCTTGACCTGCTGCTTGGCCTTGCCGCGCTTGCCACCACCGGCCATGCCCGGCATCCCGGGCATGCCCGGCATCCCCGGCATCCCGCCGCCGCGCGCCATCTGCATCATCATCTTGCGGGCCTCGAAGAAGCGGTCGACGAGCTGGTTGACGTCGGAGACCTGGCGCCCCGAGCCCTTGGCGATGCGGGCGCGGCGGGAGCCGTCGATGATCTTGGGGTTGGCCCGCTCGGCCGGGGTCATCGAGTGGATGACGCCCTGGATGCGGTCGATCTCGCGCTCGTCGAAGTTCTCCAGCTGCTCGCGCATCTGACCCATGCCCGGCAGCATCCCGAGGATCTTGGACATCGAGCCGAGCTTGCGCACCTGCTGCATCTGCGACAGGAAGTCGTCGAGCGTGAACTCCCCGCCCTGGCCGCTCAGCTTGGCGGCGGCCTTCATGGCCTCGTCCTGGTCGAAGGCCTTCTCGGCCTGCTCGATCAGGGTGAGCATGTCGCCCATGTCGAGGATGCGCGACGCCATCCGGTCGGGGTAGAAGACGTCGAAGTCGGTCATCTTCTCGCCCGACGACGCGAACATCACGGGGCGGCCGGTGACCTGGCGGATCGACAGGGCCGCACCACCGCGGGCGTCGCCGTCGAGCTTGGTCAGCACGACGCCGTCGTAGCCGACCCCGTCGAGGAACGCCTGGGCGGTGACGACGGCGTCCTGACCGATCATCGCGTCGACGACGAAGAGCACCTCGTCGGGCTGCACCGCGTCGCGGATGTCGGAGGCCTGCTGCATCAGCTCGGCGTCGACGCCGAGGCGGCCGGCGGTGTCGACGATGACGATGTCGTGGAGCTTGCGCTTGGCCTCCTCGATCGCGTTGCGCGCCACCGCGACCGGGTCGCCGACACCGTTGCCGGGCTCGGGGGCGAAGACGGGTACGCCGACCCGCTCGCCGTTGACCTGCAGCTGCTTGACCGCGTTGGGGCGCTGCAGGTCGCAGGCGACCAGCAGCGGGGTCTTGCCCTGGTCCTTGAGCCACAGCGCGAGCTTGGCGGCCAGGGTCGTCTTGCCGGCACCCTGGAGGCCGGCCAGCATGATGACCGTCGGACCCGTCTTGGCGAAGCGCAGCCGACGCGTCTCGCCACCGAGGATCTCGACGAGCTCGTCGTGGACGATCTTGATGATCTGCTGGGCCGGGTTGAGGGCCTGGCTGACCTCGTCGGCGCGGGCGCGCTCCTTGACGGCGGCGACGAAGTCCTTGACCACCGGCAGCGCGACGTCGGCCTCGAGCAGCGCGATGCGGATCTCGCGGGCCGTGGCGTCGATGTCGGCCTCGGAGAGCCGGCCCTTGCCGCGCAGGTTCTTGAACGTGTCGGCGAGGCGGTCGGAGAGGGTGGCGAACACAGGGGTCCCGTCGAGTTGCAGGGGTCAGGTCATTCGGGTGATCGGGCCCAGCCTAACCGCGTACGGGATACCGTCGGGGAGTGGTCGTCCTCTTCACCGTCCTCGGGGTCCTCGTGCTCACGGGCCTCGCCATCTGGTTCGGCAACCACGGCCTGCGCAACCCGGGTCCCTCCAGCGGCGGCAACGCCCTGGGTGGCTTCGACGTCTTCGACCCCGGCCAGGGCCGGATGAAGGAGGACCTCGACTCCAAGGAGACCGAGGGCGAGATGTTCGCCGCACCCGACGACGACGACCGTCCCGTGCGCGTCGACCTGCGCACCGGCAAGATCCACATCCGCAAGACCCCGCCGCCTGCCTGAGCGCTCCCCCGCTCGGCCGGCCGCCACATGCAGCTGAGTGTTCGCACGACACCCTGGGCGCTCACTGCTCGACGTGTGACTGCGACGGTCAGTGACATGCCCGGCGCGACGCCCCCGGGCAGCCCGTCAGGACGCCGTGAGCGCGGCGCGCACGGCGTGCGCGGCCTCGGCGGCCCGGGTCTCGGACAGCGCGCCGGCGGAGGGCTCCTGCAGGTAGAACACGTCGACGGCCTGGGGGCCGAGGGTGTCGACGTGGGCGGACCGCACCGCGACGTCGAGCCCGGCCAGGGCGGCGCACACGAGGTAGACGACCCCGGGCCGGTCGGTGGCGCGGACCTCGAGCACCGTGGCCTGCTCGCTCGCCTCGGGTCGTACGACGACGCTCGGCGCCAGCCCGTCGGGCGGGGCGGTCGCGGCGAACCTGGTGCCCGGGTCGAGCCGGCCGCCGACGATGGCGTCGTACTTGGTGCGCAGGATCGCGGCGTCGACCTCGTCGGAGGCGACCTCCCAGACCGAGACACCGTGGTCGCCCTGGGCCCACACCCGGGCGGCGCGCACCGGCACCCGCTGCAGCGCGAACATGGCGGCGAAGTCGGCGAGCAGGCCCACCCGGTCGTGGGCGATGGTGGTGACCCGGCTGCCGTCGGCCAGCCGCTCGACCTCGATCGCGACCGAGTCGGGGCGCAGGTCACCGGGCACGGGCACGTCGTCGGTCACGATCGGCGGCAACGCGACGCCGGAGTCGAGGGCGGCGTGGGCGCGGCGGGCGAGGTCGACGACCAGCCCGGCCCGCCACGAGGTCCAGGCCTTCGGCGAGGTGGCCTTGGCGTCGGCCTCGGTCAGGGCACTGAGCAGCGAGAGCGCCTCGGTGGTCGGCACCCGTGAGGTGACCAGCTCGATGGTGGCGGGGTCGTCGGGGTCGCGGGTGGTGGCGGTCTCGGCGAGCAGCAGGTGCCAGCGGACCAGCAGCCCGACGAGGTCGACCTCCTCGGCGTCGAAGCCCATGCGGGTGGCGACCGCGCGCGCGATCGGCTCGCCGGCGACGCTGTGGTCGGTCAGCCCGCCCTTGCCGATGTCGTGGAGCAGCGCGGCGACGGCGAGCACGTCGGGGCGGCCGACGGTGCGGATCAGCGCGGACGCCTCGATGCAGGTCTCGACGACGTGCCGGTCGACGGTGAAGCGGTGGATCACCGAGGCGTGCGGCAGCATCCGGACGCGCTCCCACTCGGGCAGCAGGCTGCCCAGCGCACCGGTCTCCTCGAGCGTCTCCCACACCTCGAGCAGGCCACGGCCCGATGCGAGCAGCCGCACCAGCAGCCGTCGTGCCTCCTCGGGCCAGGGGTCGGGCAACGGGGCGCACTCCCGGGCCAGCCGGGCCGCGGTCGGCGGGGCCAGGGCCACGCCGTGCTCGGCGGCCGCGGTGGCGGCCCGCAGCAGGAGCAACGGGTCGCGCGCGGGGTCGGCCGCGCGGTCGAGCACGACCTCGCCCTTCGACAGCGCGACACCGGGGGCGAGCGGTTCGAGCACCGGTCGGCGGGCCTGCTTGGGCGAGGCCGGCGTCGAGAGGACACCGTCGACGCGGCGCCAGGCGAGCCGGGTCAGGTGGGTGATCCGACGCCCCGCCTCCCGCACCAGCACCTGCGCCGCCCGCCCCTCGGGCCCGGGGCCGTCCGGCAGGCCGAGGGCAGCGGCGAGCTCGGGCCACATCTCGGGCACGACACGGTCGGTGGCGCGCCCGGCGATGCCGTGGACGAGGTCGCGCACGTCGAGCAGCACCTGGCGGCTGTGCTCGAGCTCGGTGTGGGGTACGTCGACCAACCAGGTCGCGACCAGGCCGCGCAGGGTCGTGGCGTCGCGCAACCCGCCCTCGGCCTCCTTGAGGTCGGGCACGGAGAGGTGGGCGAGCTCGCCCATCAGCCGGTGCCGCGACTCCGAGGCCGCGTGGATCTCGGGCAACCGGGCCCGGGCGCCCTTGCGCCAGTGGGCGAGCATCGTCGTACGCAGGCGCAGGGTGAGGCCGGGGTCGCCGCACAGGTGGCGCACGTCGAGCAGGCCCGAGGCGACCCGGTGGTCGGCCTCTGCGGCCGCCAGCATCTCGGGCAGGGAACGCACCGAGTGGTCGAGCCGGGCACCGGAGTCCCACAACGGGTACCAGAGCTGCTCGGCGACCGCGCCGAGGTCGACGTCCTCCTCGTGGACGAGCACCACGTCGAGGTCGGAGTACGGCGCCAGCTCGGCCCGGCCGTAGCCGCCGACGGCCACGAGCGCGACGCCGGCGTCGGGTCCGCCGCAGGCGGCGTAGGCCGTGGAGCACAGCTCGTCGGCCTCGGTGGTGCGCTGCGCGCGCTCGGCAGTGGTCACCTGCGGCTCCTGTCGAGGCGTGGGGGGTGGCGGAACGGGGGTCGAGTAGGTGTCAGAGGGCGTCGGCGTCCCGGTCGCCGGTGCGCACGCGCACCACCGTCTCGAGGGGGGAGACCCAGATCTTGCCGTCGCCGATGCGCCCGGTCTGCGCGCTCGTCTCGATCGTCTCGACGATGGTCGCGACGTCGGCGTCGTCGACGGCGACCTCGAGACGGATCTTGGGCACGAGGGCGATGTCGTACTCCGCACCCCGGTAGACCTCGGTGTGACCCTTCTGCCGGCCGTACCCGCTGACCTCGCTGACCGTCATGCCGGTGACACCGACGGCCTCGAGGGCCTGACGGACGTCCTCCCACTTGTGGGGCTTGATCACGGCGGTCACGAGCTTCATGGGCTTCTCCAGGCTGGGGGTGCGGGATGGTGCAGGCCGACGGCTGGGGGGTGGGCCGATCATGCCAGCGGCCCGGCCTCCCGAGGGAGTGCCGGGCCGCAGGCTGACGCTCGGGCGCAACGCGGTCGACGTACGGCTCGCACCACGGGCTGACGACGAACGCCGGCGCCCCGACCACACTCAGACGGGACCACACGGCGCACGCCGGTCGACGGTGGCCGCCGAGCCGGACCGCCCGCAACCGGAGCCGCGGCAGCGACTACCAGGCAGCACGGGCGGGCGGCTCGAGCCACCGACGACCGGCCAGTGTCAGAGCGCGGCTTCGTCCTTGTCGCCGGTGCGGACGCGGACGACGGTGTCGACCGGGCTGACCCAGACCTTGCCGTCACCGATCCGACCGGTCTGCGCGGTCTTGACGATGATCCCGACGATGTCCTCGGTGTCGTTGTCGTCGACGACGATCTCGATGCGGATCTTGGGGACCAGCGCGATGTCGTACTCGGCACCGCGGTAGACCTCGGTGTGACCCTTCTGGCGGCCGTAGCCGCTGACCTCGCTGACGGTCATGCCGGTGACGCCGAAGGTCTCGAGCGCCTCACGGACGTCCTCCCACTTGTGCGGCTTGATCACCGCGGTCACGAGCTTCATGCCTGTGCTCCTTCTCCGGTCTTGGTGAGGGGGGAGGTCGACGCCGCGAGGACGCCAGTCGAGCCGGCACCAGAGCTGAAGCTGGCCTGGTGCAGGTCGTAGGCGCTCTCCCCGTGCTCGGCGAGGTCGATGCCACCGACCTCGTCGTCCTCGTCGAGGCGCAGCCCGATCGTGTACTTGATGGCCAGCCCGATGACGGCCGTGAGCACGCCGGAGTAGGCGATCGCGACGAGCACGCCGAGGGCCTGGTCACCCAGGGACCCGAAGCCGCCTCCGTAGAAGAGGCCGTCGATGCCGCCGGCACCCTCCGAGGTCGAGAAGAATCCGATCAGGACCGTGCCGACGATGCCGCCGACCAGGTGCACTCCGACGACGTCCAGCGAGTCGTCGAGGCCGAACTTGTACTTGAGCCCGACGGCCCAGGCACACACGGCTCCGGCGATCAGACCGATGGCGGCGGCACCGCCGATGTCGACGGCACCACAGGCCGGGGTGATCGCGACGAGGCCGGCCACGATGCCCGAGGCGGCGCCCAGCGAGGTCGCCTTGCCGTGCATGAGGCGCTCGATCGCCAGCCAGCCGAGGATCGCGGCCATGGTCGCGAGCGTGGTGTTGGCGAAGGTGCGGCCCATCTCAGCGGTGATGTCCTGGTCGAGGACGACGATCGAGCCGACGTTGAAGCCGTACCAGCCGAACCACAGCAGACCGGCACCGAGCATCGTCAGGGTCAGGTTGTGCGGACGCATCTTGTCGCGGGGCCAGCCGATCCGCTTGCCCAGCAGGAGGGCGAGCACCAGGCCGGCGACGCCGGCGTTGATGTGGACCGCCGTGCCGCCTGCGTAGTCCTGGGCGCCGATGCGGCCGCAGATCAGGGAGTCCGCGGTGCAGCTGAACACCATGTGGGCGAGCGGGAAGTAGACGATCACGGACCAGAGCGGGACGAAGAGCACCCAGGCCGAGAACTTCATGCGATCGGCCACTGCCCCGCTGATGAGGGCCGCGGTGATGATCGCGAAGGTCATCTGGAACATCACGAAGATGTAGGTGTCGGTGGTGACGTCCTTCAGCCAGAACAGCTTGAACGGGTTGGCGAAGAAGGTGCCACCGCTCTCGGGGTCACCGCTCCAACCCATCGACCATCCGACGGCGACGTAGAGGATGCCCACGATCGCCACTGCGATGTAGGACATCATCATCATGTTGAGCACGGACTTGGACCGTGACATGCCGCCGTAGAAGAGCGCCAGCGCGGGCACGGTCATCATGAGGACCAGCGCCGTCGCGATGAGCATGAAGGCGTAATAGCCGTCCACAGAACCTCCATGGAATGAGATCTCGGGAGGGCAGGACCTGCGCGACGTCGCTGTCACCGCGTGTCCCGCCCGATTCTCGGGAAGCCTCTCGGTCCGGTATTTCACGACCGCCCGTCGAATGTTGCGAGGAGGAAACGAGTTCGGCGCCAGCGTTACGGCGACGTTACGGAGGGTCCGACTGTCGATGGACCGTGCCGTGTCGAGCACCCAGCGCTCGTGCTGGGACGCGATTGGGACGTTTGGCATCCCCTGGTGACCGGTACCTTCACGCCGAGCGGGCCAGGTGGGCCGCGCCAACGGTCTCGGAGGTCCCTCATGCACGTCATCGCCCTGCTGCGTCGCAGTTGCGCCATTGCCACGACGTCACTCGTCCTGACGTCGGGCCTGGTGAGCGCCGAGGCCGCGGCACCCCCGACCGCCCCGACCGACCTGTCGAGCAGGCAGTCGAGCAAGAAGATCACGACGTACGTGTCCGATGACGCACGCATCTCCGTCCCCCGGTTCGGCGGTTGCCTGCGGGTCAGCTTCCTGGGGCAGATGCAGGCCACCTCCGGCACCAGTGGGCAGGGCCAGTCCACCCTCATCACCTTCGGCGGCCCGACGTTCCTCTACTCACGCATCGCTGTCACGGTCTTCAAGTCCTGCGCCGCCGGCTCGCCGGTCAAGAAGCGTCAGTCCTTCGACCAGATCCGCTACTCCGCGAACCTCTACGGCTACAAGTGCTCGTTCAACCCGTCCTACAGCTTCGGTATCCCGTGGTCGGTCGGCGTGAGCTTCACGCCCGACTGCGGGAACAAGAACGTGGCGAGCCTCGGCGACAAGCAGTACAGGACGGCCCGGACGTACCAGTACGACACGGAGACACGCGTCCCAGTCGCGTGGAAGGACAGCAAGTCGAAGCGACCCACACCGTACGGCGGGAACAACCTCGAGATCTGCACGAGTGTCTCTGTCGACGTCACGCTCAAGAGCGAACACGGCGCGACGCGTCCGAACCGCATCTATCGCGCGGTCCTCGACGACCTGTGCATCGACAACGGCCTGAGCTGAGCAGGACACCTGGGGCGCGCCCACCCAGGCATCCTCTCGGGAGAGCCGGAGGTGGCCCACCAGCCCCGTCCGGCACGGCAACTGCGGTTGCCGACCCGCTGAAGACGCGTGTTAGCGTCCTGGGTTGGATGACCGCCCCCCGGACCACGCAAGCCATGTGACAAGGACGATGACCGACGCCACTTCCTCCGAGACCGACGTCGACGTCGACCGGTTGAGGCAGTCGCTGCGTCAGTGTCGTCTCGAGCTGGCCGGGCTCCGGCAGGGCGAGGAGGCCCGCGAGGAGCGGATCGCGGTGCTCGAGCTGGCCGAGCGGCAGCTCCACGACCTCTCCACGGTGCTCGACCGCCACCTGACCAAGGCCGAGCGACAGGGCACCCCGTCCCGGCGCGCCCTGTTCACCAGGCGACGTCACCCCGACGGGCCGCTGCCGTCGGAGGTCGCCGACCTCCGCCGGATCCGCCGGTCCGTGCTGTTCGACGGTGCGTGGTACCTCCAGCAGTACCCCAAGGTCGTGCGCAGCGGGCTGAGCCCCGCCCTGCACTACCTCCGGCTCGGGGCGGCCCAGCGCAGGGACCCGGGGCCCCACTTCTCGGCCAGCGCCTACCTGCGCGACCACCCCGAGCTGCCCAAGGGCACCAACCCGCTGCTGCACTACCTCGACCACACCCCGGGTGTCGTCTCGTGACCGGTGTCCCGGCCGCTGCGGCCCAGGACGTCATCGCCGACCTCGCTCAACTGCCCCCGACCCAGCGGGTCCGCGCCGAGGCGGCGCTCGTCGCCGACCTCGTCGACACGAGCTACTACACGTTGACCAACGCCTCGACGATGGACGACGGCGAGGACCCGGTCGAGCACTTCTGCCGGGTCGGCTGGCAGACGCTGCGCAAGCCCCGCCCGGACTTCGACGTCTGGTGGT
>CALRVO020000131.1:0-8965 GCA_943371595.1 Sphingomonas paucimobilis | reverse complement strand
GGACAGCAGCATCACCGGAGTGCGGTAGGTGACGGCGATGCGGACGGCCTCGACGGCGGCGGCGAAGCAGTCGCCGGGCGACTGCGGGGCCACGATCGGCACGGGGGCCTCACCGTTGCGGCCGTACATCGCCTGGAGCAGGTCGGACTGCTCGGTCTTGGTGGGCAGGCCCGTCGAGGGTCCGCCTCGCTGGACGTTGACGACCACCAGGGGCAGCTCGGTCATCACGGCCAGGCCGATCGACTCGGTCTTGAGCGCGATGCCGGGGCCCGAGGTCGTGGTGACGCCGAGCGCGCCGCCGAAGCTGGCTCCGATGGCCATGCCGATGCCGGCGATCTCGTCCTCGGCCTGCAGCGTGGTGACGCCGAAGGCCTTGTGCTTGCTGAGCTCGTGGAGGATGTCGGAGGCCGGGGTGATCGGGTAGGACCCGAGCACGACCTGCAGCCCGGAGCGCACCCCGCCGGCGACCAGACCGTAGGCCAGCGCGAGGTTGCCGGTGATGTTGCGGTAGGTGCCGGGCGCCATGGTGGCCGGCTTGATCTCGTACTGGACGGCGAACGCCTCGGTGGTCTCGCCGAAGTTCCAGCCGGTCTTGAAGGCCAGCAGGTTGGCGTCGCGGATGTCGGGGACCTTGGCGAACCGCTTGGCCAGGAACGCCTCGGTGCCGTCGGTGGGGCGGCCGTACATCCACGACAGCAGCCCCAGGGCGAACATGTTCTTGGCGCGGGCGGCGTCCTTGCGCGAGAGCCCGAACTCCTTGACGGCCTCGACCGTCATCCCCGTCAGGTCGACGCGGTGGACGTTGAACTCGGCCAGCGGGTCGTTGACCTCGCCCACGGTCTCGAGCGGGTTGGCGGTGTAGCCGGCCTTCTCGAGGTTGCGCTTGGTGAAGTCGTGGGTGTCGACGATCACCGTCGCGCCCTTGGGGAGGTCGCCGAGGTTGGCCTTGAGCGCGGCGGGGTTCATCGCCACCAGCACGTCGGGGGCGTCGCCCGCGGTGAGGATGTCGTGGTCGGCGAAGTGGACCTGGAACGACGAGACCCCGGGGATGGTGCCCTGGGGGGCCCGGATCTCGGCCGGGAAGTTGGGCAGGGTCACCAGGTCGTTGCCGAAGACCGCTGACTCCTGCGTGAACCGGTCCCCGGTCAGCTGCATGCCGTCACCGGAGTCGCCCGCGAACCGGATGATGACCCGGTCGAGCTGCTTGACCTGCTTGGACACTGTCCCACCTTCGTCTGCCAGGACGACCGCCGTCCTGGATGTGTAGGCCGCGTGCGGCGACGCGTCGTGCGACCCGCCATCGTACGGCTCCCGGAGTAGAACTAGAACACGTTCTGGACACCTGTCCGGTTCCGTCCCACGTTCTTCCACCCGCGCCCCACGATAGTCGGCGCTCGTCACCCGACCGGGCAGTCCTGCCCCTCGGAAGGTGACCCTCGCCACGTGCGTGCCCGCGGGCAGCGTGCGACCGGCCGCCCCTGGTCCAGACCAGTCGCCCCACGAGTGCGCGTCTGATTCGCGTGTCTTACATATGTTGATTAGTCTGGTCGAGTTACATGGACAGCGCCGGTGGAGGCGCCGATCGAGAGAGCGGGACCAGATGAACAGGACCATCAAGTGCGCAGCAGTCGCTGCCGTGGCCGGAGTGATGGCCTTGACCGGGTGCGCCTCGTCCGGGGGGAGCGACGACGACAAGACCATCAACATCAGCGGCTTCGCCGTGCCGGAGGCCGCCAACAAGGCGATCGGCGAGGAGTTCGCCAAGACCGACGCTGGCGAGGGCACGACGGTCGTCGGTTCCTACGGTCCTTCCGGTGAGCAGAGTCGCAAGGTGCTGGACACCGAGGGTGACAACGTGGACTACGTCCACTACTCGCTCGAGGGCGACGTGACGCGCCTCGTCGACGCCGGTCTCATCGCCGACGACTGGAACGCGGGTCCGACCAAGGGCATCGTGTCCCAGTCGATCGCCGTGATCGTCGTGCCGGAGGGCAACCCCGACAACGTGCAGGGCTGGGACGACCTGGCCCGCGACGACATCGACGTCGTGACCGCCGATCCGGCCACGTCCGGCGCGGCGCGCTGGAACGTCATGGCGCTCTACCACCACGCGATGCTCCAGCCCGGTGCGACCGAGGAGAAGGCCGACGCCTTCCTCCTCGATGTCTTCAGCAACGTCGAGAGCTGGGCCACGAGCGGCCGCGAGGCGACCGAGGCCTTCGAGAGTGGCGCGGGCAACGCGCTGATCACCTACGAGAACGAGGCCATCCTTGCCCGCCAGCAGGGCAAGGAGTTCGACTACATCATCCCGGACGACTCCTTCCTGATCGAGAACCCCGCTGCGGTCCTCGTCGACGCCGACCCGGTGGCCGCCGACTTCCTCGAGTTCGCCCTGAGCGAGGCCGGTCAAACCGAGTTCGTCAAGAAGGGCTTCCGCCCCGTCGGTCAGGACATCACCGACATCGAGGTCGACGGTGCCGGCGCGCTCGGTGCCGTCGGTGAGGCCGACCCCGACAACCCGTTCCCCGTGCCGGCCGAGCTCGGCACCATCGCCGACCTCGGTGGCTGGTCCGACGTCACGGCCGAGTGGTTCGGCAAGGACGGCGAGAAGCTCCGGTTCGACAACCTGTACGACGAGGCTCGAGTGTGAGCCAGGCCGCCACGGCGGCACCTGCCGCCGGCGTCACCCGCAAGAAGGGTGGCTCCGGCGGCGGGCTGTTCGCACTCACCCCGACCTCGAGCATCGGCCTCGGGGTCGCGATGCTGTGGTTCAGCGTCCTGGTCATGCTGCCCCTCGCGGCCGTCGTCGCGGCGACGATCGAGGGTGGTTGGTCGACCTTCTACAACACCCTCACCGACGCGCAGACCTTCGCCGCCCTGCGGCTCACCGTCGTCATCGCGCTGCTGGTCACCCTCGTCAACGCCGTGGTCGGCACGGTCGTCGCGTGGGTCCTGGTCCGTGACCAGTTCTTCGGCAAGCGGGTCATCGACGTCGTCATCGACATCCCCTTCGCCCTGCCGACCATCGTCGCCGGCCTCGTGCTGCTCAGCCTCTACGGGCCGGAGAGCCCCGTCGGCGTCAACGTCGTGAACACGCGCCAGGGCATCTTCCTGGCCCTGCTGTTCGTCACGCTGCCCTTCGTGGTCCGCACCGTGCAGCCTGTCCTGCTGGAGCTCGATGCCGACGTGGAGGAGGCCGCCGCCTCCCTCGGGGCGTCACGCGCCACGACCTTCCGGCGCGTGATCCTCCCCAGCCTGGTGCCGGCCATCGCTGCCGGGTCCTCACTGGGCTTCGCCCGGGCGCTGAGCGAGTTCGGTTCGCTGGTGCTCATCGCGGGCAACAAGCCCGACACGTCGGTGGCCTCCCTCAAGATCCTGCAGTACGTCGAGTCCGACAACCAGGCCGGCGCGGCCGTGGTCGCAGTCCTGCTGCTGCTGGTCGCGGTGCTGGCGATCGTGGCGCTCGACGTCATCTCACGAAGGATGGCTCGCCGTGGCTGACACCCGACAGATCCGCCGCTCCAAGGGGCCGGTGACCTACACCCTGAGGGTCGCGGTCATCGTCTACCTGTTCTTCCTCGTCGCCTGGCCGGTGTGGCTGCTGGTCCAGCGCACCTTCGCCCCGATCGAGCCGGGGGCCGCGGCAGGGTTCGGTGCGTTCCTCGAGCGTCTGCAGGACCCCGCGGTCGCCTACGCACTCAACCTCACCCTCACCTGCGCCATCTGGGCGGTCGTGATCAACACGGTCTTCGGGGTCGGGATCTCGTTGCTCCTGGTCCGCTACCGGTTCCCGGGGCGACGCATCCTCTCGGTGCTGATCGACCTGCCCATGTCGGTCTCCCCGGTCGTGGTCGGCCTGGCGCTGGTGCTGGCCTACAGCAGCGGCTCGGGCATCTTCGGCGGAGCGCTGCAGTCGGTCGGCTTCGCCATCATCGGCACCACGCCGGGACTGATCATGGCCACGGCCTTCGTCAGCCTCCCGCTGGTGATCCGCGAGGTCGTGCCCACGCTGCAGGAGATCGGCACCGATGCCGAGCTCGCCGCGAGCAGCCTGGGGGCCAACGGGTGGCAGACCTTCCGCCGGATCACCCTGCCGAGCATCAAGTGGGCGGTCGTCTACGGCGTCGTCCTCAGCATGGCCCGGTCGCTCGGTGAGTTCGGTGCCGTGAAGATCGTCAGTCGCGGCGAGCCCTTCGCCGGCGAGACCACGACCATCCTGATCAACAACCGCTACAGCAACTTCGACGAGTCCGTCGCCTACGCCGCAGCCTTCGTCCTGGTGCTGGCCTCCGTGCTGGCCCTGGTCGTGGTCCAGCTGATCCGCAAGGAGGATCACTCATGAGCATCGACGTCACAGGGATCAACAAGACCTACGGCGACTTCGTCGCCCTGGAGGACATCAACGTCAGCATCCCGACCGGTCAGCTGACCGCACTGCTCGGGCCCAGCGGCGGTGGCAAGTCGACCCTGCTGCGCATCATCGCGGGTCTCGAGACCGCCGACAGCGGGTCGGTGACCATCGAGGGCAAGGACGCCACCCGGCTGCCGCCCCAGAAGCGCAACGTCGGCTTCGTCTTCCAGCACTACGCCGTCTTCAAGCACATGTCGGTCGCCAAGAACGTCGCCTTCGGTCTGGAGATCCGCAAGCGCCCCAAGGCCGACGTGGTCGAGAAGGTCGACGAGCTGCTCAAGCTGGTCCACCTGTCGCAGTTCGCGCACCGCATGCCCTCGCAGCTCTCGGGTGGGCAGCGTCAGCGGCTCGCCCTGGCCCGGGCGCTCGCGGTCGAGCCGACGGTGCTGCTCCTCGACGAGCCCTTCGGCGCCCTGGACGCCAAGGTGCGCAAGGAGCTGCGCGACTGGCTCCGGCGGCTGCACGACGAGGTCCACGTGACCACGGTCTTCGTCACGCACGACCAGGAGGAGGCCATGGAGGTCTCCGACGAGATCGTGGTCATCAACGAGGGCAGGGTCGAGCAGATCGGCACCCCCGACCAGCTCTACGACGAGCCGGCCAACCCGTTCGTCATGGGCTTCCTGGGCGAGGTCACGACGCTCGGTGGGCGGTCCCTACGACCGCACGACATCGAGGTGTCGGTCGACCCCCTGCCCGGGAAGGACGCCGTCGCCGGCACCATCACCCGGATGCTTCGCGTCGGGTTCGAGGTGCGACTCACGGTCGCGACCGAGCAGGGACCCGAGGTGCTCGTGGTGCTCACCCGCACGCACGCACGCGCACTCGACCTGGCCGAGGGCGCCCAGGTCTGGATCGCGCCGGTTCGCGGCGCGACCACGATCGTCGCCGGCCCCGGCCAGGCCGAGCCCGAGCTCGCCCGGGCCTGACCTGCGGCCGTACGCCGGGCGGGGCCGCTGCCCGGCGCACGGCCCGCGGGGTGCTGCCCGGCGATCCGGGCCTGGTCAGTAGCCGCTGCCCCTCATGGTCTGGGCGCGCTCGGTCTGGGTCGTGCCGCCCTCCTCGTCCAGGGTCGCGCAGGCGTCGGCGATGTCACGGATCAGTCGTCCGACCTGCTCGCGGCTCATGGTCTCCTTCGCCAGCGGCGCATGATCTTCACCCGTTGGGCGTGGAGGGGGTGTAGGCCGGCACCATCCAGCCGCGCTCCGCCGACAGCTGCCAGGCGACGTCCGACTCGTCGTAGGACGCGTGGTCGCCCGCCAGCCGGAAGGCCACCCATGGCAGCTGCTCGAGCAGCAGCTGGTTGAACCCGGTGATGTCGTCCATGTGCCCCGTGAAGGTGGTGCCGAGGACGGCCGCGACCCCGATGGGGCTCTCGTCGAGTGCGGCGCGACGTCCTCGGGCCCGATCGTGTGTCTGTCTCCTCCAGCGCAGCATGCGCACGCAGCGTTGCTCGATCTCGGCCGAGATGGGGTACTCGGCATGGTCGATGAAGCCGCGGTGCAGGTTCTCGGTTGATCCGCTGGGCCTCGGGCTCCATCCACGTGGTGACGAGGGTCGCGAGGCTGCGCTGCGGTCGCCCCCGAGGTTGAGGTCCTCGGCGAGCAGCCGCATGGCGTCGGTCGGCGTCATCCCGCTCTCGGGGAACGACGTCGACGGCGCTGGCTACGTGAGGAACCTGTTGCCGAACAGGGCTTCGGCTCGTGCAGCATCGAGCTCGGTCATGGTCGAACCGCCGTTCCTCTCGGAGTGGGCACGACGAAGGCCTGGATGACCCCGCCTGCCGCGAAGCAGGCCGCTCCCGCGAAGGTCCCCCAGTTGACGAGAGATGCGTCGAGCGCGTCGGAGGTGGCTGGGCGCGTGAAGGCGGCGAGCCCCGCGAGGAAGAAGAGGATCGACCCGAGCTGGTTGACCGCCGCCACCCACCAGTCCAGAACGCGGGGCAGGACCCGCACGCGACCTGTACCGACCTCGAGCATGGCGAGGTGCCCGGAGACGAGGAAGCAGACGCAGCCGACGATGTCGGGCAGCCAGATCCATCCGTCGGACTGGTGCGGGGTGAGGCCCGATGCGAAGGCCGCCACGAGGCTGACCGCGAACCACAGGGTCCCGGCGAACAGGACGACGGCGCTGCGCCACGGGCGCTGGTGCGGGGGAGCGAGCAGGATCGAGACGTAGCCACCCAGGCAGAAGAAGAAACCCCCGACCAGGTAGGTCACGTTGACGGTCACGAGGCTGCCGACCTCGCGCTGGGCGAGAGCGGCGCCCAGCGCGAAGAGGGAGCCGCCGAGGAAGAACGACACGGCGGCCACCTCGTTCCTGGCTCGGGAGGCACGACCGCCGGCGGTGTCGCTGGTGTCCCTGGTGTCCCTGGGGTCTGCCGCACCACCAGGGCTCCGGTCAGGCATCAGCGCGCGCAGGGCCGGGGCGACCGCCGACGCGCGCACCAGCTCGGTGGTGGCGGGCCCGGGTCGCGAGAGCGTGCGGGCAGGAGCGTGCGGACCGGTGGCTCATGGGGCTCCTTTCGCCGTCACGTGCTCACGCTGTCCGACGAGGGCGGCGAGGGACTCATCCGGATCGGGTGAGTCCGCGACGAAGGACCACCGCCAGCCGCTCGGCTGACGGCCCGAGGGCTCCTGGCCGCTCTCATCCGTCGGGGATGAGGCGCAGCCCCGCGCCGCCGGCGTCCGATGGCTGGGCCTGAACGGAGGTGGCTCATGTGTCGGTGGTTGGCCTACTCGGGCTCACCGGTCCTCCTGGAGGACCTGCTCTACAAGCCGGAGCACTCGTTGATCGTGCAGAGCATGCACTCCACGATGGGTGCGGAGGCGACGAACGGCGACGGCTTCGGCGTCGGCTGGTACGGGGACCGGGAGACGCCCGGCCTGTTCCGGAGCATCGAGCCGGCGTGGAACGACCGCAACCTCCGTGACCTGGCGGCCCACATCTCCTCGCCCCGGGTGTTCGCACACATCCGGGCCGCGATCGGCTCGCCGGTTCAGCAGACGAACTGCCACCCGTTCCGCCACGGGCGCTGGCTGTGGATGCACAACGGCTACATCGAGGGTTTCCGTGCGATGAAGCGTGATCTCGCGCTCGCGGTGGATCCCGACAGCTACGCCGACATCGAAGGGACGACGGACTCCGAGATGCTCTTCTTCCTGGCGATGACCTTCGGCCTGGAGGAGGACCCGCCGACGGCGGTGGCGCGGGCAGTGGGTGTGGTCGAGGAGGCCGGACGACGCTGCGGAGTCGGGTTCCCCATGCAGGGGACGCTCGCCACCACCGACGGCGCGACCACGTGGGCCTTCCGCTACTCGAGCGAGGGCCGGTCACGGTCGCTGTTCCACAGCGCCGACGTCTCCGTGCTGAGGAGCCAGTACCCGGCGAACCCCGCCCTCCACGAGCTGGCGGACGACGCGCGCATCGTCGTCTCCGAACCGCTCGGCGAGCTGCGGGGAGCTTGGCGGGAGGTGCCGGAGGCCAGCTGCGTGGTGATCCGGGGCGGTGAGGAGAGGGTCAGCCCGTTCAGGCCGCTCCTGCCGGCAGGCATCGGGTGACCACGGTCCTTGGGACGCCCTCAGCTGCGAGCCAGTCCTGAGCGCGGGTCAGCGGTAGTTGGTGAACTGCACCGCGAACTCGTAGTCCTGGGCCTTGACCAGCGCTTGGACGGCCTGCAGGTCGTCGCGCTTCTTGGACGACACCCGCAGCTCGTCACCCTGGATCTGCGCCTTGACGCCCTTGGGGCCCTCGTCGCGGATCAGCTTGCTGATCTTCTTGGCGTCCTCGCTGGTGATGCCCTCCTTGAGGACGATCCCGATCTTGGACTGCTGGCCGGACGCACGCGGCTCGGAGGCGTCGAGGATCTTGAGGCTCTGCTGGCGCTTGATCAGCTTGTCCTTGAAGACGTCGAGCACCGCGGAGGCGCGGTCGTCGGCGGACGCGGTGATCTCGATGGCCTCCGTGCCCTGCCACTCGATCGTGGCTCCGGTGCCCTTGAAGTCGAAGCGGGTCGCGATCTCGCGGGCGGTCTGCCCGAGGGCGTTGTCGACCTCCTGGCGGTCGATCTTGCTGACGATGTCGAACGACGAGTCGGCCATGTCGGTGGGGCTCCTCCTGCTGGTGGGTGCGATTCCGTCATCGGGGGCGGGCTGCGCTATTGTCGTCCCTCGTCGCCGACGGTTCCAACACGGCCGACGCACCCGGCAGGTTGCCCGAGCGGCCAAAGGGAGCTGACTGTAAATCAGCCGGCACAGCCTACGCTGGTTCGAATCCAGCACCTGCCACACGAGGGCCCCGACGTCTGACGTCCGGGCCCTCGAATCTTTTTCGCCGTCCCCTTCAACAGGCGACAGGGCCGCCTCGTAGATCCATCCAATCCGGTTGGTGTCTCGCTCCGGATACGCACTACGCGGCCCGGGGTGGGCCACGTCACACCGATGAAGGGTCATCACTCATGCTCCGTACCCCCAAGTTCCTGGCCGGCAAGCGGCCCAGCGGCCCGATGATCGTGTCGACGATGGCGCTCGTCGTCGCCCTCGGCGGCACGTCGTA
>CALRVO020000130.1:0-9002 GCA_943371595.1 Sphingomonas paucimobilis | reverse complement strand
CCCCGAGCGGCGCGGTGTTCGCCGCGGTCGCGCTCGTCGGGGTCGGGTACGCCGGCTGCCAGGTCTTCCCGCTGGCGATGCTCCCCGACGTCGCCGCGGCCGACGCCCGCCGGACCGGCGGCAACCGGGCCGGGGTCTACACCGGCGTGTGGACCGCCGGTGAGACGCTCGGCCTCGCCCTGGGGCCCGGCCTGTTCGCGCTCGTGCTCGCCCTCGGGTCCTACCGCTCGAGCACCGACGACGCGGTGGCGCAGCCCGACAGCGCGCTGACCGCGATCACCCTCGGCTTCTCGCTGGTGCCGGCGCTGCTCGTCGTCGCCAGCCTCTGGTGGCTGACCCGCTACCGGCTCGACGACCCCCAGGAGTCCTGATGCCCGACATGCCCGACACGCCCGACACGCCCGACGTCGCCGCCCGGCTGCGCGCGCTGCAGGCCGCCGACCTACCGGTGCACGGCGGCCGCACGCTCGCCTACGTCTACGACTCCGGGCTCGCCGAGGTCGACCGCATGGCGCGCGAGGCGGTCGCCGCGTTCGCCGGGTCCAACGGCCTCGACCCGACCGCGTTCCCGAGCCTGTTGGCGATGGAGAACGACCTGGTCGGCTTCGCCGCACGCCTGGTCGACGGCCCCGGGACGGTCGTCGGCAGCGTCACCTCGGGCGGCACCGAGTCGGTGCTGCTCGCGGTGCAGGGGGCGCGTGACGCGCACGTGGCGCGGCACCCCGGCGTGCGGCCCGCGATGGTGCTGCCCGACACCGCCCACGCGGCCTTCCACAAGGCCGCGCACTACTTCGGGGTCGAGGCCGTGCTCGTCCCGGCCGGCCCCGACTTCCGGGCCGACCCCGCTGCGACCGAGCGGGCCCTCGACGCCCTGGGCGAGCGGGTCGCCCTGGTGGTGGCCAGCGCACCGTCGTACGCCCACGGGGTCGTCGACCCGGTCACCGCGCTCGCCGCGCTCGCCGCCGAGCGCGGGATCCGCTGCCACGTCGACGCGTGCATCGGCGGCTGGGTCCTGCCGTACGCAGCCCGGCTGGGCCGCGCCGTGCCGCCGTGGACCTTCGCCGTCGAGGGCGTCACGTCGATCTCGGTCGACCTGCACAAGTACGCCTACGCCCCGAAGGGCGCCTCGGTGCTGCTGCACCGCACCGCGGCGCGCAGGCGGCCGCAGTTCTTCGCCAGCGCTGCCTGGCCGGGCTACACGATGCTCAACTCGACCACGCAGTCGACGCGCTCGGGCGGGCCCCTGGCCGGCGCCTGGGCGGCGGTGGAGTCGATCGGGGACACGGGCTACGAGCTCCTGACGCGAGAGGTGTTCGCTGCGGTGGACGCCATCGTGGCCGGGACCACCGACATCCCCGGGCTGCACGTCGTGGCCCCTCCCGACTCGACGCTGGTGGCCCTCGGCACCGACCCGACCTGCGACCCCTTCACGGTGTGCGACGAGATGGCCGCGCGCGGGTGGTTCGTCCAGCCCCAGCTGTCCCATGCCGGGCACGCCGCGACCATCCACCTGTCGGTCAGCGCCGCGACCCGTCCCCACGTGCCCGAGCTGCTGGTCGCGCTCGCCGCCTCGGTCGACGCCGCTCGGCAGGCCGGACCGGTCGCCGTCGACCCCGGTGTGGCGGCCTACGTCGCGGCCCTCGACCCGGCCACCCTGAGCGACGCCGACTTCGACGGCCTGCTCGCGGCGGCCGGCCTGGTGGGTGAGGCGACCGACGGCGCCCTGGCCCTCCCGACCCGGATGGCCGAGGTCAACGCCCTGCTCGACCTCGCCTCGCCGGCGCTGCGCGAGGCGGTGATGATCTCGTTCCTCGACCGGCTTCAGCGGCCGACGAGCGCCTCGACCGACGCGAGCGAGTAGTCGCCGGCGTCGCTGCCGAGGCCACGCGCGACGTGGTGGGCGGTCGCGCAACCGAGCCGGGCCGCGTCCTCGGGCGAGCGTCCGAGGGACAGCCCACGCAGGAAGCCGGCACTGAACGCGTCGCCGCACCCCGTCGTGTCGACCGGCCCGCCCTCGACGGCGTACGCCGCCACCTCGACCACCGCGTCGGAGGTGACGACGAGCGCCCCACGGGCGCCCTGCGTCACCGCCACGCAGCCCGCCCCCAGGGCGACCAGGGCCCGGGCCCCGGCGGCGAGGTCGCTCTCGCCGGTGAACCCGCGGACCTGCTCGTCGTTGGGCAGCAGGACGTCGGTGTGCGGCAGCGCGTCGGCGATCCACGCCAGCAGGTCGGGGTCACCGGGGGCGAGCACGTCGACCGACGTGGTCATCCCCTGCGTGCGCGCCCAGGCGAGCAGCTCGCCGGCGGCCGGCCCACCGAGGAACTCCGGCCCGCCCAGGTGCAGGTGGGTCGTGCCGCTCAGCGCCCCGCGGTCCAGGTCGTCGAGGGTGAAGGCGCCGTTGGCCCCGATGCAGTGCCAGGCCGGTCGGCTCCCGTCGGGACGCACCGGGATGACCGAGGCCGAGGTCTGCTGCTCGGTCTTGCGGACCAGGCCGCTCGTGTCGACGCCCTCACGGGCGAGCAGGGCCAGGAGCACGTCACCGGCCGGGTCGCTCCCGACGGCGCCGTACGACGTGACCTGGGCGCCCAGCCGGGCGAGCACCAGCGCCGTGCCGCCGGCGGTGCCGGCCGCCGACATCCGGATCGTCTCGACCAGCTGGCCGTCGGACCCGGCCGGGATCGACTCGATGCCGACGACGTGGGTGTCGAGCACGTGCACGCCGACGCAGGCGACCTTCACGACTCCTCCTGCGGGGTTCCGTAGCTGCGGGACAGAGCGGCGCGCACGACGTCCTCCTGCTCGGTGTCGGTGAGCACACGTGGGGGGCCGAGGGCCGCCGCCCGGTGGTGCAGCGCGGCGAGCCACTCCAGGAGCACGGCGTGCTCGACGGCCTGGTCGAGGGTCGCGCCGACGGCGACCGAGCCGTGGTTGCCCATCAGGGCGGCCTGGCGACCCTCGAGGGCGGCCCGCACCGAGGCGGCCAGCTCGGTCGACCCGAACGTCGCGTACGGCGCCACGCGGACCGCTCCCCCGAGCAGCAGCTGCTGGTAGTGGAGCACCGGCAGCTCGTCGAGCACGCAGGCGACGGCCGTCGACCAGGGGGCGTGGGTGTGCACGACCGCGCCGACGGCCGGCTGGTCGGCGTAGACCCCGAGGTGCAGGCCGAGCTCGGAGGTGGGCCGCAGGCCACCGTCGACGAGGACGCCGTCGGCGTCGACGAGCACGACGTCGTGAGGTCGGCAGTCGCCGAGCACGACACCGGAGGCGGTGACCGCGACCAGGTCGCGCACGCGCACGCTGACGTTGCCGGCGGTGCCGACCAGCAGGCCCTCGGCAGCGAGTCGGCGGCAGGCCGCGGCGACGTCGTCGCGCGCACTCATGCTGAGTACCGCGAGAGGTAGGCGGTCATCATCACGATGCCCTCGGCGACCAGCGCCGCGTCACCGTCGTCGTCGTGCTCGTAGGCCAGCTGGAAGACCCGGTCGCCGACCTCGACGGCGAGCACCGCGGCCTGCTCGGAGAGAGCGGTGCTCGCGATGCCCGACTCGAGCGCGAGGTCGCGCAGCGCCTTGGCGATCCGCACGTTGTGCTCGCGCCCGAAGGCGTGCACGGCGGAGTTGGTGCGACCGCGTAGGTAGATCTCGACGAACGCCCGGCGCCGGGCGTAGACCGCGACGAAGGCCCGCATGGCGGTCTCGACCAGGGTGGCGACGCTCAGGTCGTCGGCCTCGGCCAGCGCGGCGAGGTCGGCGGCCACCTGCTCGTCCATCTCGGCCATGTCGCGCTCGGCGAGGGCGAGCAGCACGGCCTCCTTGTCGGCGAAGTACTGGTAGAGCGACGCGACCGGCACGCCCGCCGCCACGGCGATCTCGCGGGTCGTCAGCGCCTCCACACCGCGCTCGACCACGAGCCGCTCGGCCGCGTCGAGGATCGCCTCGACGCGTCTGCGGCTGCGCTGCTGCACGGGGGCCCGCCGCACACTGGCTGCCTTCTCGACCGTCGCCATCTCGCTCTTCCCTCGTTGGAGAAGCACAGCGTAAGGTACGAGACCGAAACATGACACAGGTTCAGGTTGACGACGTCAGGAGCCCCCGTGAGCCAGCTCGACCTCTCCCGACGCGCGGTGCTCACCAGCCTCGGCGGCCTGGGCGCCGGCGCGGCGGTCACCACCGGTCTCGGGCCCCTGGCCGCGGTCGAGGCACAGACGGCCGGCCTGCAGGGGCGACTGCCCCGCCAGGTGGACGTGGTCGTCGTCGGCGGTGGCCTGGCCGGCCTGGTCGCGGCTCGGCAGGTCGCACGCAAGGGCCGGTCGGTGCTGCTGGTCGAGGCCCGCAAGCGGGTGGGTGGGCGCCTGCTCAACCACGAGCTCGAGACCAAGGGCGCGGTCATCGAGGCGGGGGGCGCGTTCATCGGTCCGACCCAGGACCACATCGCTCGCCTGGCCCGCGAGATGGGCGTCCCGACGTTCAGGGAGTACGCCGCCGGCAGCAGCGTCTACGTCTCCTCGACGCTCGGCCGGCTGGAGTACTCCGGCACCGTCCCGCCCGACCCGACGATCCTGCCCGACGCCGCGCTGCTGCTGCAGGAGATCGACCGCATGGCCGCCGAGGTGCCCGTCGACGCCCCGTGGAGCCACCCCCGGGCCCGCGAGTGGGACTCGAT
Organism: Sphingomonas paucimobilis; assembly: GCA_943371595.1. Taxonomy (GTDB): domain Bacteria; phylum Actinomycetota; class Actinomycetes; order Propionibacteriales; family Nocardioidaceae; genus Nocardioides. The sequence continues at coordinate 4,337 of CALRVO020000130.1, read as the reverse complement.
GACCCTCGACCAGTTCATCCGTTCCCGCGCGATCCTCAACCCGACGGGCGTGTCCAACCTGATCGAGTGCTGGAGCCAGCCCGGCTTCGGCGCCGACCCGCGCGGGCTCTCGCTGCTCTTCGTGCTCTGGTACGTCGCGTGCTCCGGCAACGAGACCACCGTCGGCACCTTCGCGCGCAACTCCGACACCGTCGGCGGCGCCCAGGAGCGCCGCTTCGTCGGCGGCTCGCAGCTCGTTCCCCTGCGGCTGGCCCAGCGCCTCGGCGACGTCGTCGCGCTGCACGCCCCCGTGAGCCGCATCGAGCACCGCGACCACCGCGTGCGGGTCCACACCGCCCGTGGGGTCGTCACCGCACGGCGGGTGATCGTCGCCGCTCCCCCGCCCACGGTGCTCGGCATCGACTGGTTCCCGCGACTGCCGGTGCGCCGGCGCCGGCTCCTCGAGAGCGCCCACATGGGCAAGCTGATGAAGTGCGACGCGGTCTACAGGACCCCGTTCTGGCGCGAGGACGGTCTCAACGGCTTCGGCATCAACGACGCCGGCGCCGCCCGCGCGGTCTTCGACAACTCGCCCCGCTCCGGTGACCCGGGGGTGCTGCTCGCCTTCGTGGGCGGTGACACCTGGCGCACCTACGGCCGGCTGCCGCGGGCCCAGCGGCGCCGCGCCGTGCTCGAGGGCTTCGCCGCGATGTTCGGCGAGCGGGCCCTGCACCCGGTGGAGTACACCGAGCACGACTGGACCCTCGAGCGCTGGACCGGCGGCGGTCCCACGGCCATCCACGCCGCCGACGGCTCGTTCAGCCGCTACGGCTCCGCCATCCGTCGGCCGTTCGGCCGCGTCCACTGGGCCGGCACCGAGACCGCGACCTACTGGAGCGGCTACATGGACGGCGCGGTCCGCTCTGGCGAGCGGGCGGCCCTCGAGGTGCTGGACGCGCTCCGGTGAGGCGACTGCTGCGGCTCGCCCTCGTCCTCGCGCTCGCGCTGCTGGGGCTGGCGCCCGTCACCGGCCCGAGCGCCCTCGCCGACGACCCGACCCACCGCACCCGCGTCTTCTCGCTGGTCCCCCCACCGGGCCACCCGGCGTACGTGCACGTGGGCCGCAACGGCCGGGTCTACGCCGGCACCTACGAGTCCGGCGACGCGCGACGCTCGCGGGTGTTCGAGTGGGGTCCCGGCGGCACGCTGCTGCGGTCGTGGACCGTGCCCGGCCAGCGCCTCGACGGCACCCAGGGCGTGCAGGTCGCCAACGAGACCCGCGACGGTCGGCTCGTCCTGCTCGAGACCTCGACGAGAGCACTGCTCACGCTTGACCTCCGGACCGGTCGCTTCCGGCGGATCGCGACGTTCCCGGCCGGCGCGGTCCCCAACTACGCGACGTGGGGGCCGCGGGACCTCTTCGTCACCGACTACGCGCGCGGCGTCGTCTACCGCGTCACCCGATCCGGCAGGGTCCGACCGTGGCTCACCTCGCCGGCCCTCGAGGGCGTGGCCGGGTTCGGCACCGCGGGCATCGTCTACCGCCCGCGCCAGCACGACTTCCTGATCACCCAGCAGACCGTCGCCGACGGCAGCACCCTCCCGACCAACGGACGGCTCTACTCCGTGCCGATCCGCAAGAGCAGGCCCGGTCCGATCCGCACCCTGTGGACCTCGCGACCGGCCGACCTGCCCGACGGCTTCGGCATCGGCCGCTCGGGTCGCCTCTACGTCGCCCTGGCCGGGCCGACCAACCAGCTCGTCCGCCTGTCCCGCACTGGTCGCGAGCTCGACCGTTTCCCCGACGCCCCCCTCACCGGCGACAACGGCTCAGCGGTCCCGTTCGACACCCCGTGCAGCGCGACGTTCCTCGGCACCCGGGTGCTGGTGGCCAACCAGTCGGCCCTCCAGGGCGACGCCTCCCACCAGGCGATCCTGTCCGTCGAGGTCGGCGAGCGCGGCGTACGACCTCACCTGCCGGCTACGGCCTCGTTCCGCTGAGGCGGTCAGCGCCGGACGTACTCCGTGACCACGACCCCCGAGTCGTACGCCGTCACCGCGGCGCGCTCGAAGGACCTCGGCGCGTAAGCGCCGTCGAACAGCGTCGGCCCCTGGCCGAGCACGACCGGGTTGACCTTGAGCACCAGCCGGTCGATCTCGTCGGCCAGGGCCGCGGCGAGCAGCCCCCCGCCGCAGAGCCAGATCCCCACGCCGGGCTGCTGCTTGAGGCGGCGCACCTCGGCGACCGGGTCGGCCGTCGTGCGCACCGCGGACGGGAACGCATGGTCGGCGCGTGCCCGGGTGACGACCACCTGGTCTAGGTGCGGGTAGGGGTCGTCGACACCGTGCGGGAAGCCAGCAGCGTAGGTGTTCCAGCCCATGACCACCGCGTCGAAGCGCGTGTGGTCGGCCGTCAGCCCCCAGGCCCTGAGGGCCGGAGCGGGCAGCGTGTCGCGCCACTCGCGCACGACCATGTCGATGTGGTCGCCCTCGACCGGGAAGGCCGAGAAGTCGTCTCCCGGACCGGCGATCCGTCCGTCGAGCGACACGGCGACGTAGTAGGTGAGCTCTCGCACGACTGACTCCATTCACGACATCTGTAGTGGTTATGTCAATGTACGACAGCCGTAGTGGTCAGCGCTACCCTGAGCCCGTGGCCCGCAACGAGGAACGTCGCCGAGCCCTGGCGGACGCCGGGCTCGCCCTGCTCGCCGACGAGGGGGCGCGCGGCCTGACGCACCGGGGCGTCGACGCCCGCGCCGGCGTCCCCGCGGGGACGACATCCAACTACTTCCGCAGCCGCGACGACCTGCTGCAGGGCCTGGTCCACCGGATCGGCGAGCGACTCGCCCCCGACCCCGAGGTGCTCGCGCGCCTCGGACGCCGCAAGCCGAGCCGGCGCCTGTACGCCGACTACCTGCGCGACATCGTGCGCCGGCTCACGGAGCAGCGGGACGTGACCCTGGCGCTGTTCGAGCTGCGGCTCGAGTCCGCGCGGCGACCCGAGGTCGGCGCCCTCGTCGGCGCCTGGCTGCGCGCGGGTTTCGCCGGCGACGTCGCGTTCAACACCGCCGCCGGGCTCCCGGGCGGCGCGCCCGAGATCGCCCTGTTCCACTACGCGATCGACGGACTCCTGCTCGACCGGCTCACCACCTCCATCGATCCGTCGACGTCGACCGACGAGGTGGTCGACGCCCTGGTCAACGGCCTCCTGCCGGCCGGGTAGCGTCGCGCCCATGAGCGCGCTGGCCGGACTCGTCGACCGCGGGCTGATGGCCCCCGACTGGGCCGAGGCGCTCGCGCCGGTCGACGACCGGGTCGCCGCGCTCGGGAGCTTCCTGCGCGACGAGCTCGCGGCCGGGCGCCCCTACCTCCCGGCCGGCGACGCCGTCTTCCGGGCCTTCCGAGCCCCGCTGGCCGACGTCCGGGTGCTGGTCGTGGGCCAGGACCCCTATCCGACGCCCGGTCATCCGATCGGGCTCAGCTTCGCCGTGGAGCGCGACGTGTGGCCCCTGCCACGCAGCCTGGTCAACATCTACACCGAGCTGCGCGACGACGTCGGCGTCGTACCACCCCGGCACGGCGACCTCACCGGGTGGGCCGACCAGGGCGTCATGCTGCTCAACCGCGTGCTGACCGTGCGGCCCGGCGCGCCCGCCTCGCACCGCAAGCAGGGCTGGGAGGAGGTCACCGAGTGCGCCATCCGGGCCCTGGTCGCCCGCGCCGAGACCGGCCCGCCGTTCGCCGCGGTCCTGTGGGGCCGCGACGCCCAGTCGCTCAAGCCGATGCTCGGCAGCACGCCGTGGGTCGAGTCGGTGCACCCCTCGCCGCTGTCGGCCTCGCGGGGGTTCTTCGGGTCGAAGCCCTTCAGCAGCGTCAACGCGCTCCTGGTCGAGCGGGGCGCCGAGCCCATCGACTGGTCAGCATTCGTGGAGGGCGACGCCTCCGCCCCGACCTGACGCTCTGGCTGCGGCGGGGCCTCGGCCCCTCGCCGACCTACCCCTTGAGCGCCTGCTGGTAGGCCTCACCGAAGCGCTGGGCGAGCCCGGGGTTGCCCGAAAGCCGAGCACGCCAGGCCCGCTCGACGTCCGGCCAGCGCCCCGGTGGTACGCCGTGCTGTCGCGCCACCTCGTCGTAGCGGTCGCGAGGGACGCGGTCGCGCACCAGGGCAGCCTGCACCGCGACCCACGTCTCGAACCCGACCCCCTCGATCGGGGCGAGCACGGGGTCGTCGGGCGCCAGGCCGCCGCCCGGCTCCGGCCGCTCGGTCACCGCGTCGCGCCACTGGCCCGGCAACCGACGCAGAGCACCCAGGAAGGCGCGGCTGTGGTCGACCTCGCGGCGGGCGAACCCCTCCT
>CALRVO020000129.1:0-9056 GCA_943371595.1 Sphingomonas paucimobilis | reverse complement strand
CGTGGACGCGACGGGTCGACCTCGGTGCTGCGGGGCCGTCTCAGATGTCGGCACCCATGTCGGCCTCGTCGAGGTCCATGGGGTTCTCGGTCTCGTCGTCGTCGTAGCCGAGGTACTTGATGCCCTTCCACGGCTTGCCGTCGAAGACGAGCTGCCCCTTCTCCAGGATCAGCACGCGGGTGCACATCCGGCGTACGGAACCAGCGGAGTGGGAGACGTAGAAGAGGGTGCGGCCGCTGTCGCGGATCTCGAGCATGCGCTCCATGCACTTGGCGCGGAACGGCTTGTCCCCCACGGCCAGCACCTCGTCGGCCAGGAAGATGTCGGAGTCGACGTGGATCGCGATCGCGAAGCCGAGCCGGGCGCTCTCGCCGGAGGAGTAGTGGCCGACCTGGCCGTCGAGCTTGTCCTCGAGCCCGGCGAAGTCGACGATCGCGTCGAACTTGCGCTTGGTCTCCTTCTCGCTCATCCCGAGGATCGCGGCGTTGAGGATCAGGTTGTCGCGCCCGCTGAGCTGGGGGTGGAACCCCGCACCGGTCGCGATCAGCCCGGCGATGGTCCCCCGGGTCAGGATCGACCCGCTGTCGGGGCGCATCACGCCGTTGATCATCTTGAGCAGGGTGCTCTTGCCCGAGCCGTTGAGCCCCATGAGCCCGATCGACTCGCCCTGCTCGACGGTGAAGGAGACCCCGTCGACGGCGTTGAACTCGTCGATCGTCTTGTGCCCTCGCGTCTTGGCCACGGTGATCTGCTTGAGGGTGCGCTGGTAGCGCCTGGTGAACGTCTTGGTGACGTCCTCCACCCGGATCGAGTCGACCATCGTCACAGCCTCTCGGGGATCTTGCCCTCGAGCCGGCTGAAGACCAGCTGGCCGATACCGAGGATCACGATGCTGACGCCGACCATCGAGACGCCCCACACCAGCAGGTGGTCGGGCATCACCGGCTGGTTGGGGTCGCTGGGCTCGACGGTGCCGACCCAGAAGGCCCGCTGGAAGAGCAGCACGGCGTCGGCGATGGGGTTGTAGAGGTAGTACTGGCCGAAGGAGCCGAAGCGGTCCTGGACCATCTCGTAGCTGTAGATCATCGGGACGCCGAAGCGGATGAGGTTCATGAAGATGTTGACGGCGCTGCCGACGTCACGGAAGAACACGTTGGCGGCGCTGAGGAGCAGCGCGAAGCCGGTGCCGATCAGCATGATGATCACGATGGCGAGCAGCATCGCCACCATGCCGTAGGCGTCGGGCACCCAGCCGAAGAAGGCGCAGGCGATCACCAGGATCACCACCTGCGGCCCCACGTGGTAGAGCGAGGTCAGCATGGTGGCGACCGGGAACATCTCGCGGGGCATGGCCATCTTCTGCACGATCTGCCGGTTGCGCACGATCGAGCGGGTGCCGGCGCCCATCGTCTCGGTGAAGAAGTGCACGATGACGATCGCCGAGAAGATGTGGATGGCGAAGTTGGGGATGCTGCGGTGGAGGTTGAAGATCACCCCCATCACGAAGAAGTAGATGCAGAACTGCGAGAGCGGGTTGATGTAGGACCACATCAGCCCCAGGATCGAGCCCTGGTAGCGGGCGCTGATCTCGCGGCGTACGAGCAGCTTGAGCAGGTAGCGACGCTGCAGCACGGCCTTGAGCCCGGTCACCGACGACGGGGCGACCATCGGCGGGAGGTCGGCCTCGTCGACGGGCTCCTTGGTCAGCGGGTCGGCCGCGAGGTCGGTCATCGTGCGTCCTGCTCCTCGGTCTCGGTCCCACCCTCGGTCCAGGGGCGGAACGTCTCCTCCCAGGCCTCCGGTGAGGTGATCTCGTCGAGCGCAGCGCGGTACTCCTCGACCAGGCGCGGCCACTCGCGGCGCAGGCGCGCGTGGACCTCGTAGGTCTTGGCGACCAGCTCGCGGAACTTGGCCGGGTCACGCTGGTAGAGCGCAGCCGACGTGCCGTCGTTCATCGAGACCAGCGCGGAGTCGAGCTTGCCGAGGCGGTACCACTTTGCGTCGATCGCGCGGACCTCCGCCTCGGGGTGCTGGCGCGAGAGCGGGCGCGGCGGCTTGAGCTGGCGCAGCGGCTGCAGCAGCGCGGTCCGGCGCAGCTGGTGACCGGTCGGCACCTCGGAGCCGTCGCGCCCCTTCTTGGGCGGCTTGGTACGCCGTACGGGCGGGAACGCGTCGGGGTCGGCCTCGAGCCGGGCGTCGGTGAACTGCTTGCGGTAGGCGTTGACCTCGGCCAGCTTGGTCGGCAGCACCTCGTGAAGGTGCTGGGGGCCGGCGAGCACGTCGAGCAGGGCCTGGTGCCGGATCTCGACCGTGGAGTACTGCATCGCGACCAAGTGGGCGATCTGGTGGTTGCGGCTCTCGCGCAGGAGCCGACCGCCCTTGGGGTACTGCGAGTGCAGCAGCGCGGCGACGAAGCGGTTGCGGACGTGGAAGTAGGCCTGCCAGTCGAGGGCGTCGTTCTTGTCCGACCACGGGATGTGCCACACGGCGGCGCCGGGGAAGGTCACCGTCGGGTAGCCCGCTGCCTTGGCCCGCAGGCCGAACTCGGAGTCGTCCCACTTGATGAACAGGGGCAGCGACAGCCCGACGTCCTCGAGGACGACGCGCGGGATGGCGCACATGAACCAGCCGTTGAAGTCGACGTCGACCCGCTGGTGCAGCCACCGGGTCGAGCGCAGGTTGCGCGCGGAGAAGTCCCAGTCGACGAAGACGTTGGGGGCCGACTGCCACCAGAAGCGCCACGGCTGCACGATCTCGCCGAAGCTGTGCATGCGCGAGCGGGCGTAGAGGTTGAACATGTGGCCGCCCACCAGCGTGGGGCGTCGGCACAGGTCGCCGAAGGTGACGGCGCGGATGATGCCCTCGGGCTCGCAGACGACGTCGTCGTCCATCATGATCGCGTACGTCGCGGTGCCCTTGCGGACCGACTCGAGCTGGCCGCGGGCGTAACCGCCGGACCCACCCAGGTTGCCCTGCTCGATGACGCGCAGCTTGTCGCCCAGCACCTTCTCGGCGTAGGGGAACTCCTCGGAGTCGACGACCTTCTTGGTGCCCTGCTCCATCACGAAGACGGTGTCGAGGTAGGGCTCGAGGGAGTCGCCCTCGCCGACCTGGGTGAGCAGCTTGGCGCAGAAGTCGGGGCGGTTCATCGTGGTGATGCACAGGTCGACGGTGCCGTGCTCGGCCCGGTCGGCCGGCACCTCGGCGGTCCACTCGGCGCCCTCGACCAGCACGTCGCCGTCGCCGGCGACCACGTCGTACCAGTACCAGCCACCGTCGACGAAGGGCTTGAGCGTCAGGTCGAAGGTGAAGGTCTCGGCCTGGTCGCCCGACGTGGAGGCCGAGTCGACGCGCTGGCTGTTGCCGCGTGCCATCGACTTGTAGACGATCACGGTCGCCCCGGAACCCTGCACGGTGAGCGCCAGGCGGACCTCGGAGACCACCGTCCAGCGCCGCCAGTAGCTGGCCGGGAACGCGTTGAAGTAGGTGCCGAAGGACAGCTTCTCGCCGGAGGCGACCCGCAGCGCGGTGCGCGACTCGATCTGGTCGGGGTGGATGCCTGCGCCGGTCGTGAGCCCCTTGCGCATGGTCGCGGCGTTCAGCTCGCGCGCGTTCTTGTTGCTGCCGATCTCGTACTTGTCGGCGTCGAGCACCGCGGGCTCGGGGTCGACGTAGAGCGCGAGCACGTCGAAGTCGCGGTCGGTCGGCATGATCTGCCGCTGCAGGAGACGTCGGGCGGTCGGCCCGACCTGCTCGGTGACGGTCGCTGCGGTGCTCATTCGTCCACTCCTCCGCTGGTCAGCGGCGCGCCGTCAGCAAAGTGCGGACGCAGCTTGTTGTCGTACATCGACAGCGCCGACCCGATCGCCATGTGCATGTCGAGGTACTTGTAGGTGCCCAGTCTGCCGCCGAAGAGCACCATCGGCTCCTTCTTGGCCAGCTCGCGGTACTTCAGGAGCTTGGCGCGGTCCTCGGCGGTGTTGATCGGGTAGTAGGGCTCGTCGTCGTCCTCGGCGAAGCGTGAGTACTCGTGGACGACGATCGTCTTGCCCGGCAGGTAGGTGCGCTCGGGGTGCAGGTGCTTGAACTCCAGCACCCGGGTGAAGGGGACGTCCTGGTCGTTGGCGTTGACCACGCCGGTGCCCTGGTAGTCGTCGACGTCGAGCGTCTCGCGCTCGAGGTCGACGGTGCGCCACGACAACCGGCCCTCGGAGTTGTCGAAGTACTCGTCGACGGGGCCGGTGTAGACGACCGGGACCTTGCCCTTGTAGCGGTCGGCCACGTCGAACCAGTCGGTGTCGACCTGCACCGTGATGAGGGGGTGCGCGGCCATCCGCTCGAGCCAGGCCGTGTAGCCGTCGGTCGGCAGGCCCTCGTGGGTGTCGTTGAACCAACCGTCCTCGAACGTGTAGCGCACCGGGAGCCGCGTGATGATGTCGGCGCTCAGCTTGGTCGGGTCGGTCTGCCACTGCTTGGCGGTGTAGCCCTTGATGAACGCCTCGTAGAGCGGGCGTCCGATCAGGCTGATCGCCTTCTCCTCGAGGTTGGTGGCGTCCTCGGTGGCGATCTCGCTGGACTGCTCGGCGATCAGCGCACGCGCCTCGTCGGGGGTGTGGCTCTTGCCGAAGAACTGGTTGATCAGCCCGAGGTTCATCGGCAGCGAGTAGACCTGGCCCTGGTACTTGCCGAAGACCCGGTGCCGGTAGCTGGTGAAGGTGGTGAACCGGTTGACGTACTCCCACACCCGCTCGTTGGAGGTGTGGAACAGGTGCGTTCCGTACTTGTGCACCTCGATCCCGGTCTCGGGGTCGATCTCGGAGTAGGCGTTGCCGCCGAGGTGGTAGCGACGCTCCAGGACGAGCACCTTGAGGCCGAGGTCGGTGGCGCACCGCTCGGCGATGGTCAGCCCGAAGAATCCCGAGCCCACCACGACCAGGTCGGGGAGGGAGTCGGGGTCACCGGGCTCGGCACTGGGCTCGACACTGGGAGTAGGAGCAGACACGAAGGATGAGTCTACGGATCGCAGGGCGTCGCGCCCGAAACCGCCGCGCCCTCGATCGCATCACATCGGACGATGTTCGGGGGTGCGAATACCGGGATTCCGCGCCGCTCGCTCTACCCTGAGTGCTATGGAGGAGACTTCTGCGCGCCCGAGCGTGCACGACGTGCTGCAGCGCAACTTCGGGTACGCCTGGGCTGCGGGCATCGCGATGGCCGTGGCGACCGTGATGTTCTCGGTCGTCGCCGAGCTGCCGATCCGCGACCCCGACAGCCTGATCCCCGGCTACATCCGCTTCCCGGCGATCGTCTTCGGCGCCGTCCTGCTCGACGTGCTGCCGCGCCTGGTCGCCCGCGCCCGGGGCCGGTTCTCGACCTACGGCGTGACGCTGCGCGAGATCATGCGCGAGCGGTGGACCCGGACCCACTGCCTGTTCGCCCTGGGTGGTGTGGGCGCGTGGTACCTCACCTACGCGACGTTCCGCAACCTCAAGAGCTTCGTGCCGTTCGTCAACAGCCACAACTGGGACACCGAGCTGCGCCACATCGACCAGGCGCTGTGGTTCGGCCACGACCCTGCCGTCGTGCTGCACAACCTCTTCGGCACCGGCTGGGCCGCCCACTTCTTCTCCGGCGTCTACTTCGTGTGGATCGGCCTGGTCCCCATCAGCATCGCCATCGCGCTCGTCTGGACCCGTCGTACGACGGCCGGCTCCTGGTACGTCACCGCGGTCGCCTTCGACTGGATGCTGGGGGCCGCGGTCTACCTCATGGTCCCGTCGACCGGGCCGGTCTACACCGCCGCCCAGCGCGACCAGTTCGCCGACCTCCCCCACACCTACAACACCGACCTCGCCAACTCGCTGTGGGACGACCGGGTCGCGGTGATGGGTGACGTCTTCGGCTCCGGCACCCTGCAGACGATCGCGGCGTTCCCGTCGCTGCACGTCGGCATCATGGTCACCATCTGCCTCATCGTGCAGTACGTCGGCCTGGCCCGCTGGATCCGCCTCCTCGCCTGGGTCTTCCTCGGCCTGACGGTGGTGGCGACCCTCTACCTCGGGTGGCACTACTTCGTCGACGTGCTCGCCGGCGCGGCCGTCGGCTCGGTCACCGTGTGGGCCGCGGCCCTGGCCACCGGCAACCACGTCGGCCTGCGCCCCAGGCTCGCCCGCGAGGCCGACGAGCTCGTCGACGCCTGAGACCCACCCCGCGCGGGGGTCGAGGTGGTCGCCCGCGACCGTCACGGGCCCGTCGACGCCTGACGCCCACCCCGCCCACGGAGGTCGAGGAGGTCGCCCGCGACCGTCACGAGACCACTCCACCGCAGCCGACCCACCCGGGCCGCCCGTGGTCGGGTCGTGCTGGCGCCGCTGTGGTCTCGAGGCTCGTCGCCAGCGCTCCTCGCACCTCGACCACCGTGAGTCAGGCCCCGGGCCGCGCCTCGGGCGACAGCTGCGCCATGGCCCGGGAGTCGCGCACGGCGCGCAGCACGTTGCGTGCCTCGGCCCGGCCCCCGCGCAGCGGGCTGAGCAGCACCACCACCAGCGCGATCAGCCACGGCTTGAGCCGGACCAGCGCGTTGGCGCCGTAGCGGCGGTGGACGACGAAGAGGTTGCGGTACATGTAGTAGCCCTTCCACCCCGCCAGGTCGTGCTGCTGGTCGAAGTCGAGCTGGCGCACGAGCACCGCGTCGCGCACCGCCCAGATGCGGTAGCCGGCGGCGCGGGCGCGCAGGGCGAAGTCGACGTCGTCGTAGAAGATGAAGAAGGCCGGGTCGGGCAGCCCGATCGCCGTGACGACCTCGCGGCGCACGAGCAGGCCCTCGAAGGCGACGTTGGCGACCTCGACCCGCTCGGGCATCGCCGCGCGGGTGCCGAAGTCGGTCTCGACCATGCCCCTCTTGGGCTTGATCGCCAGCGGGTTGTCGAGGTCGAAGCGCGTGGCGGCCTTCTCGACCAGCGCGCCCGAGAGGTCCTCGCGCACCGAGGTCAGGCACGCCTCGTCCTGCGCCATCAGCACGGCCACGCAGTCGGGGGCGGGGACGACGTCGTCGTCGATCAGCCAGATCCGGTCGAGGCCACGCTCGTAGGCCGTCCGCACCCCGGTGTGGAAGCCGCCCGCTCCCCCGGTGTTGTCGTCGAGGTGGACCCGCTCGAGCGTCAGGCCGGCCGGCGCGGCGTCGAGGACGGCCCGGGTGTGGTCGGTGCTGGCGTTGTCGACGACCACGACCAGGTCGGGCACCCGGGTCTGGGCGGCCAGCCCGGCCAGCACCCGGGCCAGCAGGTCGGCACGGTTGAAGGTGACGACCACGACGGCGACGCTCTCGGGCGTGGTCACGAGAGGTACCTGCGGTGGCCGGTGAAGTCGCCACGCAGCCCGGCGTACGCCGCCCGGGCGCTCATCGGGATGCGCCCGGGCTGGCGACGGGTCAGCAGGTAGAACCACACCGTCTTGACCCAGAACATCAGCACGTGCGGCCACCCGCGGTAGGTGCGCAGGTTGACGGTGTTGTTGCGGGCCATGCAGTAGTGCTTGAGCTCGCTCGGCGTGTGGTTGTAGGTCGTGCGACCGCGCATCATCGGGGTCCCGAGGTCGTCGGTGGCGGGGTGGAGGAAGTGGGCGTCGACGACGGTGGCGATCCGGGCCCCGGCACGCTCGGCGCGCCAGAGGTACTCGACGTCGTCCCCCCAGATGAAGAACTCCGCGCGCGGCACACCGATCCGCTCGACCAGGTCACGGGTCACCAGCACCCCGTTGAAGGGGATCACGACGCCGGGCACCAGGCCGTCGCGCGCGGCGGCCTCGACCTCGGCCATCCGGTGCACGACGGTGGTGCCCCCGGGGAGGCGGATCGGGAAGCACAGCCGGGTGTCGTCGTGCTCGGCCAGCACCGCCGGACCCCAGAAGTCGAGCGCACCGTCGTGCGCGAGCAGCCGGGCCAGGCAGTCGGGGTCGGGCAGGCCGTCGTCGTCCATCAGCCAGGCCAGGTCGGCGCCGCGCTCCATCGCCCAGGCGAGCCCGTCGGCGAAGCCACCCGCGCCGCCGGTGTTGTCGGCCAGGGTCCGCGACGAGACGCCGTCGAGACCGTCCTGCGTGCGCAACCAGGCACCCGTGCCGTCGGTCGAGGCGTTGTCGACGACGAGGACCTCGTCGACCTCGGGCACCTCCCGCAGCCGGGCGAGCAGGCGCTGGAGCAGGGCCAGGCGGTTGAACGTCACCACCACTGCCGTCACCCGCGCCACACGGCAACCCTAGTGTGGGCGCGTGGACACCGACGCCATCACCACCCTCCTCCAGGACGTGGCGGCCGAGGTCATCACGCCGCGCTTCCGCTCCCTGCAGTCCCACCAGGTCAGCGAGAAGAACCCCGGCGACCTGGTGACGGTCGCCGACCACGAAGCCGAGGTGCTCATCACCGAGGCGCTCGTGGCGGCCTACCCCGGCGCCGTCGTGCTCGGCGAGGAGGCCAGCGCGGCGGACCCGTCGGTCCTCGAGCGTTACGCCACCGCCGAGCACTCGTTCACCGTCGACCCGGTCGACGGCACGAAGAACTTCGTGCACGGCTCCCCCGACCACGCCGTCATGGCCTCCGAGCTGCGTGGCGGCCAGGTCGTCCGGGCCTGGATCTGGCAGCCCCAGCACGAGATGATGTACGTCGCCGAGCGCGGCGCCGGGAGCTTCTGCAACGGGGAGCGCCTGACCACCACGCCTCCCGTCGGACCGCCCGGGTCCTGGGACGTGCGGACCTCGCGGCGCTCGTGGGTCGGTCGCCGGCACGCCGCCGTCGGCGAGCTGACGCTGTCGTGGGTCTCCTGCGGCATCGACTACCCGCGGCTCGTCGAGGGCGCCTGCGACGCGCTGCTCTACAAGTCGACCAAGCCCTGGGACCACGCCCCCGGCCAGCTGCTGCTCACCGAGGCGGGCGGGGTGCTGCGCCACCACGGCGGACCCGACTACGACCCCCGCCGCACCGCCACCGACTGGCTCGTCGCGGCCGCCGACCGGGCGACGTACGACGTGATCGACGGGGCCTGGGAGCGCTGACCCCCGTCGAG
>CALRVO020000128.1:0-9089 GCA_943371595.1 Sphingomonas paucimobilis | reverse complement strand
TAGTGTTTCACCATGGACCGGCGCATCTTCGGCATCGAGAACGAGTACGGCGTCACGTGCACGTTCAAGGGGCAGCGGCGGCTGAGCCCCGACGAGGTGGCCCGCTACCTCTTCCGCAAGGTCGTGAGCTGGGGCCGCAGCAGCAACGTGTTCCTGCGCAACGGGGCCCGGCTCTACCTCGACGTCGGCAGCCACCCCGAGTACGCCACGCCCGAGTGTGACGACATCGCCGAGCTGGTCACCCACGACAAGGCGGGGGAGCGGGTGCTCGAGGGGTTGCTCCTCGACGCCGAGCAGCGGCTGCACGACGAGGGCATCGCCGGCGAGATCTACCTGTTCAAGAACAACACCGACTCCGCGGGCAACTCCTACGGCTGCCACGAGAACTACCTCGTGGGCCGTGCCGGCGAGTTCAGTCGCCTGGCCGACATCCTCATCCCGTTCCTGGTGACCCGCCAGATCGTCGTGGGAGCCGGCAAGGTGACCCAGACGCCCCGCGGCGCGTCCTACAGCGTGAGCCAGCGTGCCGAGCACATCTGGGAGGGCGTCTCGAGCGCCACCACCCGCAGCCGGCCGATCATCAACACCCGCGACGAGCCGCACGCCGACGCCGAGAAGTACCGCCGCCTCCACGTCATCGTCGGCGACTCCAACATGAGCGAGACGACCACGATGCTCAAGGTCGCCAGCTGCGACCTGGTGCTGCGGATGATCGAGGAGGGCGTGGTGATGCGCGACCTCACCATGGAGAACCCCATCCGCGCCATCCGCGAGATCTCCCACGACGTCACCGGGCGCCGCAAGGTCCGCCTGGCCAACGGCCGCGAGGCCAGCGCCCTCGACATCCAGGGCGAGTACCTGTCCAAGGCCCGTGACTTCGTCGACCGCCGCCAGATCAGCACCCCGCTGATCGAGCGCACCCTCGACCTGTGGGAGCGCGGCCTCAAGGCGGTCGAGTCCGATGACCTCGGCCTGGTCGACACCGAGATCGACTGGGTCATCAAGCTCAAGCTCATCGAGCGCTACCGCGCCAAGCACGGGCTGCCGCTGGGTCACGCCCGCATCGCCCAGCTCGACCTCGCCTACCACGACATCCACCGCAGCCGCGGCCTCTACTACCTGCTCGAGAAGCGCGGCCAGGTCGCCCGGGTCAGCACCGACCTGAAGATCTTCGAGGCCAAGTCGGTCCCGCCCCAGACCACCCGCGCCCGGCTGCGCGGCGAGTTCATCCGCAAGGCCCAGGAGAAGCGCCGCGACTTCACCGTCGACTGGGTCCACCTCAAGCTCAACGACCAGGCCCAGCGCACCGTGCTGTGCAAGGACCCGTTCCGTGCCACCGACGAGCGTGTGCAGCGGCTCATCGACGGCATGTGACCCCACGCCGTCCCACCCGGCCCCGTGCGTCGGGTACGGCGCCCTCAGGCGTGCCGGGTAGGCTGCCGACGCTCACCAGCGCGGCTGCGCGCCGCCGGTGCGTCGTCCACCCGAAGCCAGCATCGAAGGTTGAACCCGTGCTCCGAGGTACCCGTCCCACGGCCGCGCTCGCGGCGTCGCTCGTCGTCCTGACCGGGGCGCTGTCCGCGTGCGGTTCCGAGACGCCCGGCACCGGACTGCCGTTCGCCGACCGGCTCGACGCCGTGACCATCTCCGGCGACGTCGGCGACGCCAAGATCGACTTCAAGGAGCGGATGTCGGCCGACGAGGTCGAGTCCGAGACGACGATCACGGGCACCGGCGAGGCCCTGGCCAAGGACGACAAGGTCTTCGTCAACTACGTCGTGGGCAACGGTTACACCCGTACCGCCACGATCGACAGCTTCGGCGAGGACGCCCCCGCGGTCGAGCTGACGGTGGGCGCCGAGCAGACCGCCGAGCCGCAGACCCTCGACGACGTGATCAACAACGTGCTCGGCACCTACGTCGAGCCCGGCGTCACCAAGGGCTCCCGGATCGTGCTGACCGGCGACTCGGAGTCGATCTTCGGGCCGATCGCCGGGTCCCCGGCGCTCGCCGCCGAGGGCATCGGCAACGACGACGGCCTGGTGGTCGTCATGGACGTCGAGGACGTCACGGTGCTCGACGGCCCCGACGGTGCGGTCGGCAAGAACCCCGGCTGGGCCCCCAAGCTCGTCTTCAACGGCAACGGCCCGAGCGGCTTCGACTTCGCCGGCATCGAGGAGCCCGCGGAGAAGGCCAAGCTGGTGTTCTCCTCGCTCAAGACCGGCACCGGCGCGAAGGTGGAGAAGGGCGACCTGCTGGTCCTCAACTACCTCGGCGCCGTCTACGACGGGGCCAAGCCGTTCGACGAGTCCTACAGCAAGGAGCCGATCACGGCCCCCGTCGGTGGGTTCGTCGAGGGCTTCAACCAGGCACTCGAGGGCCAGACCGTCGGCAGCCGCGTCGTGATGCGCATCCCGCCGGCGCTCGGCTACAAGGACCAGGCCCAGGGCGAGCAGATCCCGGCCAACTCCACGCTCTACTTCGTCGTCGACATCCTCGCCGCGGTCTGATCGAGATCGCCACCCCCATCGACGTCCCGGGCAGCAGATGAGCGCGCAGAAGACCGAGCGACTGCTCAACCTGCTCATCATGCTGCTCGTGACGACGCGCTTCGTCCCCAAGTCGCGCATCCGCGAGATCCTGTACGCCGACGCCAGCGACGAGGCGTTCGACAAGATGTTCGAGCGCGACAAGGAAGAGCTCCGCAGCCTGGGCGTGCCGGTCGAGCTCGGCCAGCTCGACGCCTACTTCGACGACGAGCCCGGCTACCGGGTCAAGCCCGACGAGTTCGCGCTGCCCCAGATCGACCTGGCCGCCGACGAGGCCGCGGTCGTCGGGCTGGCCACCCGGGTGTGGGATCACCAGCGCCTGGCCCGCGCCACCACCGAGGCCGTCCGCAAGCTCACCGCGGCCGGGGCCGAGATCGACCTGAGTGCCCTCGACATCGCCCAGCCCCGGCTCCCGGCCGACGAGCCGACCTTCGACGTGTTCTTCGAGGCGATCCTCGAGCGCTCGGTCGTCGAGTTCGACTACTGGCGCACCGGCAACGACGCCCCCTCCCGCCGGCGTCTCGAGCCGTGGGGCGTCACCCGCTACTCCGGACGCTGGTACGTCGTGGGCCGTGACCTCGACCGCGACGACGAGCGGGTCTTCCGGCTCTCCCGGGTGCAGGGCGAGGCCCGCAAGGTCGGGCGCCCCGGCGCCTACTCAATCCCCGAGGGCACCGACATCTCCGCCGCCACCCGCCGCCTGGCCCCCGACCTGTCGACCGAGCCGGTCGTGCTGCTCGTGCGCGCCGGCGCCGCGCTGCCGCTGCGCCGCGCGGCCGACACGGTCGAGGCCGACGTACCCGGTCCGGACGCCGTGACCCCCTGGGACCGCCTCACCCTGACCCGGGCCTCGGTCGGCATCGCCGACGAGGTGCTCGGGTTCGGCGCGGCCGTCTACGTCGAGGCGCCGGAGTCGCTGCGCGAGCAGGTCGTCGCCCGCCTCGAGGCCGTGGTGGCGCGATGACTGCGACCCCGGGCGCCTCGGGTGCCGGTGCCAAGGAGCAGGTCGGGCGCCTGCTCACCCTCGTGCCCTACCTCCACGCCCGCGGCAGCGTGCGGCTCGCCGAGGCCGCCGCGGCGCTCGGCACCCGCCCCGAGGTGCTGCTCAAGGACCTCAAGGTGCTGTTCATGTGCGGCCTGCCCGGGGGCTACCCCGACGAGCTGATCGACGTCGACCTCGACGCCCTGCAGGACGACGCGGGCAAGGTCCACGGCGACGGCGTGATCCGGGTCAGCAACGCCGACTACCTCGACCGGCCGCTGCGCCTGACCCAGGTCGAGGCCTCGGCGATGATCGTGGCCCTGCGCGCGCTGCGCTCGGGCTCGGCCCCCGACACCGCCGAGATCGTCGACCGGGTGCTCAGCAAGCTCGAGGGCGCCGCCGCCGCCGGTCCCGTCAGCGGCCTCGTGGACGCGGCGCCCGACGCCCCCGACAGCCCCGACCTCGCCGCGCTGGCCGCCCGCCTCGACGACGCCGCCCGGCGGCAGGTGCAGGTCGAGCTTGACTACTACGTCCCTGCTCGTGACGAGGTGTCCCACCGCGTGGTCGACCCGCGCGGGATGGTCCGGCAGGGCGGGCACGCCTACCTCGACGCCTGGTGCCACTCGGCCGAGGCGCCGCGCCTGTTCCGGCTCGACCGCGTCGCCGGCGCCCGGGTGCTCGAGACCGCGGTGACCTCCGAGCCGGTCGCGCCGCGCGACCTGTCCGACGGCATGTTCGCGCGGTCCGACGACACCACGCTGGTGACCCTGCGTCTCGCCCCGGCGGCCCGCTGGGTCACCGAGTACTACCCCGTCGAGGACGTCCGCCCGCTCGCCGACGGCAGCGGTGACGTCGAGGTCGACCTCCTGGTCGCCGACGAGCGGTGGTTGACCAAGCTCTTGATGCGGTTGGCTCCGAATGCCTCCGTGGTGGGTCCCGCGTCGTACGGCGGGGGACTCATCCAGGCCGCACAGGACGCGCTCAGCCTCTACCGGTGAGCGACCGCGTACCATCGAAGCCGTACACCTTCCAACAGATGGGGAACCCATGATCAACCCGCTGATCGGTATGCCGCAGGGCGCCGAGTGGCTCGTCATCCTCGCGATCGTGATCCTGGTCTTCGGTGCTGCCAAGCTCCCCGACCTCGCCCGCGGAACCGGCCAGGCACTGCGGATCTTCAAGAACGAGACCAAGGGCCTGCGCGACGACGACGACGACTCCAAGCCCACCCCCGAGCCCACCCCGGCCTCCGAGATCTCCGCCCCCGCGGCCGACAACCCCGCGCCGGCGACCTCGATGACCGACGAGGTCCCGGTCACGCCCGAGACCGACGTCCGCCGCACCAACGGCTGAACCGGGCACACCTGCACCCATGTCCATCGTCGGCGTCGCCAAGCTCTTCGTCGGCAAGCCCGTCCACCCCGTCGGCGACGACGGTCGGATGGCCTTGTCCGACCACCTGCGAGAGCTGCGCGCCCGCCTGCTGAAGTCGGTCCTGGCCATCATCGTGGTCGGGGCGCTGTCGCTGGTCTTCTTCGACCAGATCTACGACTTCGTGTTCAACCCCTACGCCGAGGCAGCCAGCCGACTGCCCGACGGCAGCACCTTCGCCACGACCAACGGTCCCGGCGCCGGTCTGCTGCTCTACTTCAAGCTCTGCGGGCTGGCTGCGATCGTGCTGACCAGCCCCTACTGGCTCTACCAGATCTGGGCGTTCATCCTGCCCGGCCTGCACGCCCGTGAGCGCAAGTGGACACGGATCTTCGCCGCGATCGCCGGGCCGCTGTTCTTCGTCGGCATCGCGCTGGGCTACGTCACCCTCCCCAAGGGCCTGGAGATCCTCATCGGGTTCAACCCCGACGGCCTGACCAACCTCGTCGAGTTCGACGGCTACCTGTCGTTCTTCAGCCGCACGCTGCTGGTCTTCGGCATCGCCTTCGAGATCCCGCTGTTCGTGGTGCTGCTCAACCTCGCCGGCATCGTCAAGGGCAAGACGCTGGGCGCCTACCGGCCCTGGATCGTCGTCGGCGTCTTCATCTTCGCCGCGATCGCGACGCCGTCGGCCGACCCGTTCACCATGACGCTGATGGCGGTGCCGATGGTGATCCTGTTCTTCGTCTCCGAGGTCATCGCCCGCTACAACGACCGTCGGCGGGCCAAGAACAACCCGTTCGCCGGTCTCGACCCCGACGAGGTCTCGCCGCTGTGACGCCGCGCCGTCCCCGTGCCTGACCCGCGCGAGGTCGACCCGTTCGACCTGCCCGAGTCGCTCGGCACCTCCAGCGTCGTGTGGCGCGCCGACGACGGCCTCGCCGGACACCTCGTCCACGGACACCTCGAGCCCGCCGACGCAGAGGCCCTGGTCTGCGACCTGCTCGCCGTCGACGGCGCCTACCCCGCGCCGGTCGCCGACGAGGCGACCCGCCTGCTGGTCCACCAGGCCTGGCGGCACGGCCAGGTCCACCTCGCCTCCTACGCCGACCGGCTGACCGTGCTGGTCCCCGGCACCTCCTTCACCCCCGCGCTGGTCCTGGAGTCGGTGGCCCGGTTCGCCAAGGCCCTCGGCGCCCGCCCCTCGTCGTACGCCGTCCTGCTCCGCCTCGACGACTGACCCCCACCACGCCGACCCGTCGCGCAGACGCCACCGGGTCGACCCGGGGTGGGTCCGACTAGGCTCGTGAGGTGTCGTCGTCCCGCCGTGAGATCGCGTGTCTCGTGAACCCCACGGCCGGCAGGGGTCGCTCGGCGCGGGTGGTCGAGCGGGTGCTCCCGCGGCTGCGGGCCGCGGGCCTGGTGGTCCGCGAGCTGGCAGGACGCGACGCCGACGAGTCCCTCGACGTGGCGCGGGCCGCCGTGGCCGACGGGGTGGAGGCCCTGGTCGTGGTCGGGGGTGACGGGATGGTCAACATCGGGCTGCAGGCGACGGCGACGACCTCGACGCCCCTGGGCCTGGTGCCGTCCGGCACCGGCAACGACGTCGCGCGCTACCTCGGGCTCGACCCCAAGAACCCCCTCGCCGCGAGCGACCGGATCGTGCGTGCCCTGACGACGGGGGAGCGGCGCACCCTCGACCTGGCCCGCACCGGCGGCCGCTACTACGCCACGGTGCTGGCCGCGGGCTTCGACGCGGTCGTCAACGAGCGCGCCAACACGATGACGTGGCCCAAGGGCCAGATGCGCTACAACCTGGCCACCCTGCTCGAGCTGCGCACCTTCACCCCGCTGCCCTACGTGCTCGACCTCGACGGACGCGAGCTGCGCACCGACGCGATGCTCGTGGCCGTCGGCAACGGCCCGTCGTTCGGTGGTGGGCTGCGGATCACCGAGGGTGCCCGCCTCGACGACGGCCTGCTCGACGTCGTCATCATCAAGCCGATCACCAAGCTCGACCTGGTGCGCACCTATCCCAAGCTCTTCCAGGGCACCCATACCTCGCACCCGCAGTACGAGCACCACCTCGTGCGACGGGTGACGGTCGCGGCGCCCGGCATCGTCGGGTACGCCGACGGCGAGCGGTTCGGGCCGCTGCCCCTCACCATCGAGGCGGTCCCGGCCGCCGTGGAGGTTCTCGCATGAGTCACGCGTCCGACGACGGGCTGACCGCAGCCGAGCGCTACGCCGCGTCGCGGCGTGGGGCCAAGCACCCGGTGCTCAAGGACTTCACCGCTCACTACACCTTCCCGCTCGACGACTTCCAGCAGCACGCGTGCCGCGAGATCGAGGAGGGACGCGGCGTGCTCGTCGCGGCCCCGACCGGCTCCGGCAAGACCGTGGTGGGCGAGTTCGCCATCCACCTCGCGCTCAGCACCGGGCGCAAGGCGTTCTACACGACACCGATCAAGGCGCTGTCCAACCAGAAGTACCACGACCTCGTCGACCGCTACGGACCCGAGCAGGTCGGGCTGCTCACCGGCGACAACGTGATCAACGGCGAGGCCCCGATCGTCGTGATGACGACCGAGGTCCTGCGCAACATGCTCTACGCCGGCTCGCGCACCCTCATCGGGCTCGGCTTCGTGGTGATGGACGAGGTGCACTACCTCGCCGACCGCGCCCGTGGCGCGGTGTGGGAGGAGGTGATCATCCACCTGCCCGAGTCGGTGACGCTGGTGTCGCTGTCGGCGACGGTCTCCAACGCCGAGGAGTTCGGCGAGTGGCTGGCCACGGTGCGCGGGGCGACGACCACGATCGTCGAGGAGCGTCGCCCGGTGCCGCTCTACCAGCACGTCATGGTCGGACGCCGCCTGCTCGACCTCTTCGCCTCCTCCGACGTCGACGCCGCGGCCGGCTTCGTCAAGGAGGGCGCCCCGGTCAACGACGAGCTGCTCAAGGTCGCCCGTGACGACTGGGCCGCCTCCCGCATCAAGGACCGGCGCACGCCCAAGGGCAGCCGGCAGGGTGGCCGGCAGGGCGGGCCGAAGCAGCCCGCCAACACCCGCCGCACCTGGATCCCGAGCCGCCCCGACGTCATCGACCGGCTCCAGCGCGAGCGCCTGCTCCCAGCGATCGTGTTCGTCTTCAGCCGGGTCGGGTGCGACGCGGCCGTGCAGCAGTGCCTGGCCGCCGGGGTGCACCTGACGACACCGGCCGAGCGCGACCAGATCATCCAGTACGTCGAGGGGGCCTGCCGCCACCTGCCGTCCGACGACCTGCACGTGCTGGGCTACCACGACTTCCTCGAGGGCCTCTCGCGCGGCGTCGCGGCCCACCACGCCGGGATGCTGCCCGCCTTCAAGTCGGTCGTCGAGGAGCTCTACCTGCGCGGCCTGTGCAAGGTCGTCTTCGCCACCGAGACCCTCGCGCTCGGCATCAACATGCCGGCGCGCACGGTGGTCATCGAGAAGCTCTCGAAGTGGAACGGCGAGACCCACGCCGACATCACGCCGGGGGAGTACACCCAGCTGACCGGTCGCGCCGGACGGCGGGGGCTCGACGTCGAGGGCCACGGCGTCGTGCTGTGGCAGCCCGGCACCAACCCGCGTGAGCTCGCCGGGCTCGCGTCCACGCGCACCTACCCGCTCCGCTCGTCGTTCCGGCCGTCGTACAACATGGCCGTCAACCTGGTGCACCAGTTCGGCCGCGAACGCTCGCGCGAGCTGCTCGAGCAGTCCTTCGCCCAGTTCCAGGCCGACAAGGCCGTCGTCGGGCTCGCACGTCAGCTCGCCAAGAGCGACGACGCCCTGGCGGGCTACGCCGAGGCCGCCACCTGCCACCTCGGCGACTTCATGGAGTACGCCGGGCTGCGCCAGCGCATCAGCGACGTCGAGAAGTCGGCCAGCCGCGCCCGTCGTACGGACCGGCGCGACGAGGTCGTGGAGTCGCTGCGGGTGCTCAAGATCGGTGACGTGATCCAGGTGCCGGTCGGCAAGTTCGCCGGGTACGCCGTGGTCGTCGACCCCGGCTGGGTGCCCGACAACCCGCGCCCGATGGTCGTCACGGCCGACCGCCAGGCGCGCCGGCTGGCGATGATCGACTTCCCGACCCCGGTCGCGGCCCTGGCCCGGCTCAAGGTGCCCAAGAGCTTCAACGGTCGCAACCCGCAGATGCGCCGCGACCTG
>CALRVO020000127.1:0-9098 GCA_943371595.1 Sphingomonas paucimobilis | reverse complement strand
CGCCGTAGCCCACACCGACGACGGTGTGGCGATCGCCGTCGTCGTCACCGGCACGCCCGACGGCGTCGTGGTCGAGGTGCGCGACCAGGGCCCGGGCGTGCGACCCGACGTCGTACGCCGGGGCAGCAGCGACCGCGGGTCCTCCGGCCTGGGGCTCGACATCGCCCGCCGGTGTGCCGAGGCCAGCGGCGGTCGCCTCGAGATCGACCGGACCGACGCCGACGGCGCGGCGTGGTCGGTCGTGAGGCTGGCGCTGGGACTCGCCTGAGGCACGCGGCACAGGGGTGGCCCACAGCCCGGCTTGAGCCCGATTTGAGGGTCGGTTTCGGTGGCCATGAGTCGATCGGCGCCACGCTCGGGGCATGACCACCGCCCGCGACCGTCTCCTGCACCACGCCCGCCTCGCCACCGCCACGCTCGTGGTGTCCGCCGTGGGGGCGACCGGGCTGCTGACGGCGGCCGTGGCGGCGACCCACACCACCACCACCGGCACCGGCACCGGCACCGGCACCGGCACCGGCACCAGCACCGGGTCGGACGGCTCGAGCTCCTCGTCCTCGTTCTGGGGCACCGGCGTCACGGGCGGCAGCGGGATCAGCCAGGGCGGCAGCGGCTCGACCGGCAGCGGGAGCCACGCGTCGTGAGCACCGTGACCTGGCGCGACTGGTCCTGCCGCGTGGACCTCACGCTCGACGACGCTCCCGACGCGGTCCTGCTGCGGACCGCGACCACGACCGTGCGGACCCTGATGGCCGAGGTCGCACGCGCCGTGAGCCGCTTCGACGCCGGCTCCGAGCTCGAGCGGGTCAACGCCGCCGCCGGGCGGCGGGTGCCCGTGGGCGCCCTGACCCTGCTCCTGGTGCGCGGCGCGCTCGAGGCGGCCCGGGCCACCGACGGGGCCGTCGACCCCACGGTCGGCGCGGCCCTGGTCGCCGCCGGGTACGACGCCGACCTCGACGACGTCCTCGCCCGCGGCCCGCGCCGCGAGGGGCCGGTGCCGCCCCCGTCGGGCTGGCGACAGGTCCGGGTCGACGCCGACCTGGGCCTGGTCGGAGTGCCTGCGGGCGTGCGGCTCGACCTCGGGGCCACCGCCAAGGCGTGGACCGCCGACGAGGCCGCCCGCCGGGTGGCCGCGCTGACCGGTCGCCGGGTGCTGGTCGGCATCGGGGGCGACGTCGCCGCGGGGGCAGCAGACGGCAGCAGCCCCCGGCCCTGGGACGTCCCGGTCAGCGAGCGGGAGGGCGGGCCGGTCCAGCTGGTCGGCCTGACCCACGGCGGCATCGCGACCTCCTCGACGGGCGCGCGCCGTTGGCCCACCGCGACCGGCCACGCCCACCACCTGATCGACCCGGCGACCCGGCGGCCCGTGCAGGGCCCCTACCGGACGGCGTCGGTCTGGGCTCCGTCGTGCGTGGCCGCCAACGTGCTGAGCACCGCCGCCCTGGTGTGGGGCGCCACGGCCCCCGACCGGCTGGTCGAGCGCCACGCCGCCGCCCGTCTCGTCGACCACGACGGCCGGGTCCACCTGGTCGGCGCCTGGCCCGTGCAGGCGGTGGCGGCATGATGCTCTGGGACCTGGCCCGCGCCGCCGGCTTCGTCGCGGTGCTCACCGCCACCGTGACCGTGGTGCTCGGGGCCCTGGGCACCGCCCCCAGCCGCGACGCGGGGTCGTGGCGGGTCACCCCGACCCGCCTCGACCGCAGGCTCCTGCGCCAGATGGTCCACCGCAGCGCCGGGGTCGTCACCCTGGCCATGCTCGCGCTGCACGCGGTCCTGCTGGTCGCGGACTCCTACGTCCCGGTCGGCGTCGCCGGGGCGCTGGTCCCCTTCACCGCCGGGTTCCGCGGCTTCGCCGTCGGGCTCGGGACCCTGGCGACGTACGGCTTCGTCGTCGCGGCCGCGAGCGGCGCCCTGCGTCGTCGGATGGCCGCCTCGGACCGCGCCTCGCGCACCTGGCGCTCGGTGCACCTGGTGTCCTACCTGGCCTGGTTCCTGGCGCTGGGGCACGGCCTGCTGGCCGGCACCGACTCCGGTCGGTGGTGGTCGTGGCTCCTCTACGGCGCCAGCCTCGTCGCCGTGCTCGGCGCGGTGTCGTTCCGGTTCTCGGTCCTCGGCAACCCGCACGCCTCCCCGCTGGGCGGTGCGCGCGAGCGCGCCGAGGCCCCGACCGCGTCGACGGCGGGCCGACGATGACCGCGACCCGTGACCCCCGCTCGGCCCCGCTGCCCCCGGCGATCGCCTTCGGCGCCGCTCGTCTGCTGCTCGGCACCGGCGACGGCCACCGCCTCGACCTGGTCACCCACCGGCGCCTGCACGGCGTGCCCGCCCCGGTCGGGATCGACCGGCTCGTCGCGATGACCACCGAGGTCGCGCTGCTGGGCCGCGGCGGCGCCGCGTTCCCGGTCGCCACCAAGCTGCGGGCCACCTCGGTCGGGTCGCGCACCCAGGTGCTCGTCAACGGCTCCGAGGGCGAGCCCGCCAGCTTCAAGGACCGCACCCTGATGACGCTGGCTCCCCACCTGGTCCTCGACGGTGCCCTGGTCGTGGCTGGTGCCCTCGGCACCCGGCACGTCACCCTGACCGTCCACGACGACGCCTCGGCCCGCTCGCTGCACCGGGCGATGCAGGAGCGGCACGACACCCGGCGGGTCCGCCTCGTGCACCGACCGGGCCGGTTCGTGTCCGGCGAGGTGCGCGCGGCGATCCGTGCGGTCGACGGGCACGCAGCCCTGCCCGGCGGCCGGCGGGTGCTGCCGACCGTCAGCGGGGTCCGCGGGGCCCCGACGTTCGCCTCCAACGTCGAGACCTTCGCCCAGGTCGCGCTGCTGGTCGCGCGCGGGGTGCGCGACCACGCCTCGGTCGGCGACCCCGACGAGCCGGGTACGACGTTGCTGACCGTCTGGGGCTACGAGCCCGGTCCGGTCGTGATGGAGGTGCCCACCGGGCTGGCCCTGCGCGGTCTGCTGCCCGGGCCCGACGACCGCCCGGTGCTCATCGGCGGCTACCACGGCACCTGGGTGCCCCGGCTCGCCGACCTCACCGTCAGCCGCCCCGCCCTGCGTCGGTCCGGGTTGCGCCTCAACGCAGGGGTCGTCGCGCGACCGCCGGCCGAGACCTGCCTGCTCGGCGAGGTCGCCGCAGTCACGCGGTGGCTGGCGTCGGAGTCGGCCGGCCAGTGCGGACCGTGCTGGTTCGGCCTGCCCGCGCTGGCCCGGGCCGTCGACGACCTCGTGGTCGGAGCGCAGGTGCCGGACCAGGTGCAGGCACGGGCGGGCCTGCTGCCCGGTCGCGGCGCGTGCGCCCACCCCGACGGCGCCGCCGGCTTCGTCAGCTCCGCCCTCGAGACCCTCGACCACGAGATCGCCCTGCACCGCACCCACGGGACCTGCGGGCGTCCGATGCTGGGCGCGCTGCCCGTGCCCCACACCGCCGCACCGGCGCGCGCACGCGGCGGGTGGCCGCGATGAGGCTGGAGATCGACTGGACGCGGTGCGACGGTCACGGCCTGTGCGCGCGGCTGCTGCCCGAGCTGGTCGACCTCGACGACCACGGGTTCCCCGTCCTGCGCGGGCACCACGTGCCCGACGCGCTGACCGCTCACGCCAAGCGCGCCGTGAGCGCCTGCCCGGTGCTGGCGCTGCGTCTGGACCCGGAGGTCCTCCGCGGGTGAGCGCGACCGGTCACGCGCGGGCTCCCCCGCGCCGGCGCGCTGGTGCGCCGCACGTCCTGCACTCCCCCCGGAAACTCTCCCACCCACCACCAGGAGCACCTGTGACCCACACCCAGCCCACCACCGCCGCCCACGCCGACCACCCCGACCACAGCGCCACCGCCGGCGCCCGCAAGGCCTACGTGTCCCTCGTCGGCCTGGCCAGCGTCCTCGTCCTGCTGCAGGGGCTGTGGGCCGGCCTGTTCGTCCACGAGGGCCAGGACTACGAGGAGAAGTGGGTCGAGATCCACGCCCGGGGCGCCGACCTGGCGATCCTGCTCACCGTGGTCGCCGCCGTCGTGGTCCTCGTCAAGCTGCGGCACCGCAAGGACCTGCTCGTCGGCACGATCGCCATGGCCGTCATCCTGGTCCTCGAGGCCTACCTCGGCGGTCTGATCGGCGACCGGCCCGGCGTCACGGCGATCCACTTCCCGCTGGCGATGGCCCTGATGGGCCTGGCCGTGTGGTTGCCGCTTCGCGCCCGCGCCCTGCGCTGACGCAGGGCCGACCCAGGGCCGACCCAGGACCGACACCCGGCGGCTCTCAGCCGTCCCGGTCGGCCACCCACAGCGCCGCGTGCGGACACGCGCGTGCGGCGGCCCGGGCCTCGGGCACGAGGCCCGGGGGGAGGGCGGTGACGATCGGGAAGCCCCACTCGTCGAGCGCGACGGCCTCGGGCAACATCTCGTGGCACAGGCCCCGACCCCGGCACCGGGGCCAGTCGACGCGCAGCTCGCTGCTCATCGTGCACCCACGCGTGCCACCGCGGGTCGGCCGGCGGGCTCGACCCGGGCGAGCGCGACGCGCCACGCGACGGCGGCGACCACCAGGCCGACGCACCCGGCGACCAGCAGCCGCCCTCGCGGATCCGCCTCGGGTGCGGTGTCGGTGCCGATGCCCCACGAGTGGGCCACGGCGCACCCCCAGGCCGCGTACGCCGTCAGGTGCACGGACCGCCAGGCCCGGGGCGGCAACCGGTGCCGCACCAGGCTCGTGGCAGCGATGAGGATGCCGAGGTCGAGCGCCACCACCCCGAGCTCGAACCACAGCGGGTCGTAGGTCGCTCCGAACGGCACGAGCGCCTGCCACCAGCGGATGTCGACGTAGGTGTCGACGACGGCGGTGCTCACGTGCATCGCGAGCAGCAGCAGCGACAGCAGGCTGACGTTGCGGTGCAGGTGCTGCCGCACGAACGCCGGGACCGGCCGCCCAGCCCGTCCGCGCGCGGCGAGGACACCGAGCACCGTGGTGAGCGTGAAGAGCACCAGCAGCACCACACCGGTGCTCCGGTTGAGGTACCACAGCAGCGGCCCGTCGGTCATGCGGTCCTCCTGGTCGGCTCCGGCCAGTCGCCGGTGCGGGTCACACGGCCGTCGGCAGCGACCAGCCGGGCCGAGGCCCCGGCCCGCCGCAGCCACGCCGGTGCGGCGTCGCCGAGCACCACGGCCGCGGTGCTCGTCGTGTTGGCCGCCACGCAGCTGGGCCCACTGGCGCTCACCGTGGTCCACGCCTCCCGCACGGGCAGCCCCGTGCGGGGATCGAGCAGGTGGTGGTGCTGGACCCCCGCGTGCCGCCACCGCCGCACCCGGGTGCTCGAGGTGGCGAGTCCCCCGCCGACCAGCTCGACGCGGGTCGGCGGACCACAGGCACCCGGCTGGCCCACGACGTCGACCGGCCACGGCGGTGCCTCGGCGGAGAGGGCGACGTCGCCCCCGACGCTCACCGCGGCCGCGTCGGTGAGGTGCTCGGTGAAGGCACGGGCGATCAGGTCGGCCGCCCAGGCCTTCCCGACCGACCCGAGGTCGAGCGCGGTGCCGGTCGGGATCCGGACCGCGTCGCGCCGCACCCCGATCTGCTGCCACGACGAGAGGAAGTCGGGCCGGCGGGTCACGACGGCGGAGTCGGGTCCCAGGCCCGCGGTGCCGTCCGCCGCCGGTCGGCGGCGCACCACGGCGAGGTCTCGGTCGTAGCCCAGGCTCACCAGGTCGCGGCCCAGCAACGGGTGCACGAGGCCGTCGCTGCGGTGGGCCGCCTCCACGGCCACCTGCACGGCGGCGACCAGGAGAGGGTCGACGTCCACCCAGCAGCCGGGCCGCCGGTTGACGCGGCTCAGGTCGGAGTCGGGGCGGAACCGGCTGCACGTGGCGTCCACCTCGGCCAGCGTCCGGCGGGCCAGACGCTCGGCCCGGGCCAGGTCCCGCGCGGCGAGCACCGAGACCACGACCTCGGTGCCGAGCGCCCCGAACGCGAGCGTGCGCACCCTCACGAGCCCGAGGTCGGGACCGGCGGCGGGGCCGGGGCAGGGGGCGGGGGCGGGGCCGGCGGCGCCGCCGGAGCCGGCGGGGGCGCACTGTGCGTACCGCCACCGTCACCACCGCCCCCACCGCTGCTGCCGCTGCCGCCGCCGCTGCTGGACGGGGTGTACCCGCCACTGGTGGAGCCCGAGCTCGAGCCCGAGGAGAAGGCGCCGCCGGAGCCGCTGTAGGCCACGGGCGGCGCAGTCACGTACCGGGTCGTGACCCGGATCCGGTGCGGCCGCTCACGCCACACGACCCGACGGGCACCGGCACCGGTCCTGCCGACCCGGGCCGGTGCCTCGACGTCGACCCCGGTGTCCGGCGCAGCGGAGGTGTCCTGGACGTCGGGGGCGCCGTCGCCGGCCGCGGCCGCCTGGTCGGCCTCACGGGCCGCCGTGCCGGCCAGCCACCCGACCGCGGTGGCGGCAGTGGCGGTGAGCACGGCGGTCGTGCTCAGGACCAGACGCTGGTAGCGGTCTCGGGTGCGAGAGGTGTAGGTCATGGGTCGAAGCCTGGGCGGAGCGAGCCCAAGGGCGCCTCATCACTCCCTCAAGAGCGCGTCAAGACCTCGCCGGCGGGGCAGTTCTTGACCTCGACTTGAGGGAGTCACGAGGTGCGCATGACGCGCCGACCCCGACCCTGGGGCCATGAAGACCATGAGCATCGTGGCGGCCGGTGCCGCCCTGGCCGCCGGCCTCGCCGGTGGGACCGCGACCTACCTGACCACGTCCGGGGCGGGACGACCCACCACCGTGTCCGTGCCCACCGTGCCGGTCGGACCGACCACCCCGGCGGAGACGAGCACGCAGGCGACCACGCCGGCGGCGACGCGGCCGCGCGTCCGCTACCGCGACTGCCGTCCCCACGAGACGTTGCGCCGCGGGGTGTGCGTGCGCGAGCAGGTCCGCGTCGTCACGGTGCCGGCACCACCGGTCGCGAGCGCGCCGGTCGCCCGGACGTCGCCCGCGGACGCCGCGCCGGCGGCCCCGGGCCCGACGAACCCGGCACCCGGGCCCTCCGGGCCCTCCGGGTCCGACGGACCGGGCCGGTCCGACGACGGTCCCGACGCTGCGTCGCACCACGGCGGCCAGTCGCACCAGGGCGGCCAGTCCGACGACGACGTGGCCGACGACCACGCGGAGCACGAGCACGAGGACGCCGAGGACGCCGAGGACGCCGAGGACGAGCACGGTCAGGACGACGAGCACGACGAGGACGAGCAGGACGAGCCGGACGACCGTGCGGTCACGACCGGGTAGGCCCGGCGGGCGGGTCGCCCGCCAGGGGTACGACGACCTGCACGCGGGTCCCGGGACGGGTCGCGGTGACCGACACCCGGCCGCCGGCGGCGCGGGCGGTGCGCTCGACGATGTCGAGGCCGAGCCCGGTGGTGCCGGGTCGCGGCTGCGCTCCACCCGCGGGGTCGGGACCTGGTCCCTCGTCACTCACGACGAGCACCGCGTCGCCGCCGACGGCTCTCAGCGTGACGCCGAACGCGGTGCCGTCGGGGGTGTGGGCGAAGACGTTGTCGACCAGCACGTCGACCAGGTCGGCGACGTCGTCGGCGTGGAGCGGCGCGAGCAGGGGGGCGTCCGGCAGCGTGACCGTGTGGTGACGCCCCTGGTCGTCGGCGAGCACCGACCAGAAGGCCACCCGGTCCCCCACCGCCCGGGTCAGGTCGCACACGTCGGCCGCATCGGTGCGCACGGGGCGCCGCGCCTCCTTGACGACCGCGTCGACGGTGCGCTGCAGCACCCCGATGTGCTCGCGCAGGCGGGCGGCGACCTCGGGCTGGGCGACCGCGTCGACGTCGAGACGCAGGGCGGTGACCGGGGTCCGCAGCCGGTGCGACAGGTCCGCGACGGCGGCGCGCTCGGCGGCGAGGAGCTCGACCGTACGCTCCGCGAGCCCGTTGAGGGCCCGGGCGAGCTCGACGGTCTCCGCGGTGCCCCTGACCTCCGCGCGCTCGTCGAGGTGTCCCTCACGCATCCGGTGCGCCGCCGCCGCCACGTCGCGCAACGGAGCGCTCACCCGGCGCCCCAGCTGCGAGGCGATGACCCACGCCACCGCCAGCAGCACCAGCCCGAGCCCGAGGATCCCGGTCCACGCCCGGCCCACGCCACGCGAGAGGTCGTCGGGCCCGACCTCGCTGCGGACGACCGCGGTGCCGTCGCCCAGCACGACCGGGAGCAGCACCCGACCGCCGCGGTCGTCGACCACGGTGAAGGCCGCGCCCGTCCGGGCCCGCTGCACCTCGGGGTCCAGGGCCAGGTCGGTGCCGTCGCCGCCGAAGGTACGACCACCGGGCGTCACCACCGCCGTGACCGGGTAGGCGCGGGCGTCGAGGTCGGCGACGAGCCGGCTCAGCTCGCCCCGGTCGCTCACCCCGGTCAGCAGGATGGCCACGTTGCGGGCCTCCTGGTCCGCGGCCGCGATCGCGCGGTCCTCGGCCAGGGTCTGCACCAGCAGGCACAGCGGGATGACGAACGAGGCCACGATCGCCGAGCTGGTGGCCAGCACCAACCACGAGATCCGTCGTCTCACGAGGGGTCCTGATGCCCCGGCGCCGGCTCGGTCCCGGGGTCGACCAGCCGGACCCCCACGCCCCGCACGCTCCACAGGTAGCGCGGAGCCGCCGCCGACTCGCCGAGCTTGCGCCGCAGCCACGACAGGTGCACGTCGATGGTGCGGTCACCGCCGCCGTACGCCTGCTGCCAGACCTCCGCGAGCAGCTCACGCTTCGAGACCACCTGTCCCTTGCGACTGGCCAGGGCGAGCAGCAGGTCGAACTCCTTGCGGGCCAGCTCGAGGGGTCGCCCGTCGAGGGTGACCTGGCGCGACGCCTCGTCGATCACGAGGCCGCCGACCCGCAGCGGCTCACCCGGGCCGACGTCACGGGTCCCGCGGCGCAGGACCGCGCGGATGCGCGCCGCCACGTGCTCGGGGCCGAACGGCTTGACCACGTAGTCGTCGGCCCCGGCATCGAGGGCGCGCACGATCGTCGGGTCGTCGTCCTGGGCGGTGATGACGATCAGCGGCACCGTGCTCACCGCGCGGATCATCGAGATGAGGGTGATCCCGCTGATGTCGGG
>CALRVO020000126.1:0-9111 GCA_943371595.1 Sphingomonas paucimobilis | reverse complement strand
CGGACGCCGGGCGGGATCGGGGTGGCCCAGGGCGGCGACGAGCGGGTCGAGGGTCGAGGGCGCCCGCCCGAGCAGGCGACGCGCGACGGCCCCCACGGCGTAGAGGTCCTGGCGCGGGTCGGGCGGGGCGCCGTGCAGCTGCTCGGGGGCGGCGTACCCGGTCGTCCCCACCGAGGTGCCGCCCGCCCCGCCCGGGTGACCGAGCAGGGCCGCGACCCC
This sequence comes from Sphingomonas paucimobilis, assembly GCA_943371595.1. GTDB lineage: Bacteria > Actinomycetota > Actinomycetes > Propionibacteriales > Nocardioidaceae > Nocardioides. Next base: position 8,892 of record CALRVO020000126.1, on the reverse strand, counting down.
GAAGTCGCCGATGCGCAGGTGCGGCCGGCCCCGCCCGGTCGCCTCGAGCAGCAGGTTGGCCGGCTTGAGGTCGCGGTGCACGACGCCCGCGGCGTGCACCGCGGCGAGACCGTCGAGCAGCTGGCCCAGCAGCTCGGCGACGTACGACGCCGCGAGGGGCTCCCCCCGCCGGTCGGCCTGCAGGTCGGCCAGGGTGCCCCCGCGGGCCAGCTCCATCACGAGGGCGACCCGGTCGTCGTTGGCGACCCAGCCGGTCGGCGCCGCGACGTGCGGGTGGGCGATGCGCAGCGACTGCTCGCGCACGAAGCGCAGCAGGTGCTCGCCGTCGTGGCGGCGCAGCACCTTGACCGCCACGAACCGCTGCTCGCGCAGGTCCCACGCCCGCCACACCGACCCCATGCCGCCGGTGCCGACCACCTCGAGCAGGTGGTAGCGGCCGGCGAGGGGCGGGTCGGCGTAGGACACGTTCCGACGGTGCCACGACCGGCGCGGGGACGTCGGCGCTCCTCCACAGGCGCAGGATTGCCCTCGGCCCGACGCCCGCTGTTACTGTTTCCTGTCCTTCGTCCGCGCCCACCGACGGGTTGCTGACGAGACAGGGATTCACCCCTCCTGCCACGGAGAGACCGTGGCCGCTGAAGTCCACAGGAGGTCACGACCGCTGTGCGTGCCTACGAAGTAATGGTCATCCTCGAGCCCAGCCTCGAGGAGCGGACCGTCGAGCCGTCGCTCGACAAGTTCCTCAACGTCATCCGCAAGGACGGCGGCACCGTCGACAAGATCGAGGTCTGGGGCCGTCGTCGCCTCGCCTACGAGATCAAGAACGCCGACGGGCAGAAGCTCGCCGAGGGCATCTACGCCGTCATCAACCTGCAGGCCGAGCCGGCCACGGTCAAGGAGTTCGACCGCCAGCTCGGGCTCAACGACTCGATCCTGCGCACCAAGGTGATGCGCCCCGACGCTCACTGAGACCGTCGTCGCCGACGCGCCCGTGCCGTCCCCTGTGGATGAGCGCTGGTCAGTGTCGGTGCCGCGCGTCACGATGAGCGCAACGCATCCACCTGGATCATTCGAGAGCTTCAAGGGAGACCTGACATGGCAGGCGAGACCGTCATCACCGTGGTCGGCAACATCACCGACGACCCGGAGCTGCGCTTCACCCCCTCCGGGGCCGCGGTGGCCAACTTCACCGTCGCCTCCACCCCCCGCACGTTGAACAAGCAGACCAACGAGTGGGAGGACGGCGAGGCCATGTTCCTGCGCTGCTCCATCTGGCGTCAGGCGGCCGAGAACGTCGCCGAGTCGCTGCAGAAGGGCACCCGGGTCATCGTCAACGGGCGCATGCGCGCCCGCTCCTGGGAGGACCGCGAGGGCAACAAGCGCACCTCCTTCGAGATCGACGTCGACGAGATCGGCCCCTCGCTCAAGTTCGCGACCGCCAAGGTCGTCCGTGCCGGCCGTTCCGGCGGCGCGGGTGGTCAGGGCGGTGGCGGCGGCTACTCCGGTGGCGGCGGCGGTGGCGGCTACTCCGGCGGCGGGTCCGCCGGCGGTGGCGGCGGCCAGGCCGACGACCCGTGGGCCAGCCAGGGTGCCCCCTCGGGCGGCCAGGGCGGCGGTCAGGGTGGTGGCGGCGCACGTCCGCCGGCCAACGACCCGTGGGCCGCTCCCGGCGTGGGCTCCGACGAGCCCCCGTTCTGAGCTCTCTGCTCCACCAGCACCACCCGCTCCACCCAGCACGTCATCCCATCCACCTCAACCATTCCGGCGCGAGCCGGGCTTCTAGAGAGGAAGCACCACAATGGCCAAGGCAATCCTGCGCAAGCCGAAGAAGAAGGTCTGCCAGTTCTGCAAGGAGAAGGCGACCGGTGTCGACTACAAGGACACCACCCTGCTCCGCAAGTTCATCTCCGACCGCGGCAAGATCCGTGCGCGGCGCGTGACCGGCAACTGCGTCCAGCACCAGCGTGACGTGGCCATCGCGGTCAAGAACGCCCGCGAGCTGGCCCTGCTGCCCTACACCTCCACCGGTCGCTGAGAGAGGGGACGAACACCATGAAGCTCATCCTCACCCAGGAGGTCGACGGCCTCGGTTCGCCCGGCGACGTCGTCGAGGTCAAGGACGGCTACGGCCGCAACTACCTCATCCCCCGCAACGTCGCGGTCCGCTGGACCCGCGGCGGCCAGAAGCAGGTCGACTCCATCAAGGCGGCTCGTGCGAGCCGCTCGGTGCGCGACCACACCCACGCCGACGAGATCAAGGCCAAGCTCGAGGGCTCGACGGTCGACGTCAAGGTCCGCGCCGGTGACAACGGTCGCCTGTTCGGCACCGTGACGCTCAACGACATCGCGGGCGCCCTGTCCGAGGTGTCCGGTGAGACCGTCGACAAGCGCACGATCGTGGTGACCAACCCGATCAAGTCGCTCGGCGCGCACACCGTGGCGGTCAAGCTGCACGACGACGTCTCGGCGACCGTGTCGCTCAACGTCATCCCCGCCTGACCTCACCGCCTCAAGGCCTCGACGGCCGCCCCCGGGACTCCCGGTGGGCGGCCGTCGTGCGTCCGGGGTCGTCCGGGGGTCAGTCCTGGTCGGCACCGCCGGTCCACGCCCGGCCCGCGTGCACGAAGAGCAGCACGATGGCGACCGTCGGGGCGAGGCCGACCAGCACCCCGGCGAGCGCCTCGAGGCCGTCGAGCCCGCCGCCGAAGATCAGCACCGGCAGGGCGACCACCGCGCCGAAGGCCAGCACCATCGTGCTCCACCACGTCGCCGCGGCCTTGTCACCCGCGGCGGCGGCGGAGCGGGACAGGGCGTGGCTGAGCAGCAGGTAGCAGCCGAACTGGGGCAGGTTGACCGCCCACGCGATCGACTCGTCGGCGCCGTCGAGGGCCTCGACGACGGCCGGCACCCACAGCGGCACCGAGACGAGGGCGGCGAGCACGGCGACGCCGAGCAGCGTCGAGCGCAGCGCGAAGTCCTCGGGCAGCCGTCGTACGCCGAGCACCACCAGCACCCAGCCGAGCGGGTCGGCCAGCACGTCGTAGGCGCCGGCCTGGACCACCACCAGGATGATCACCATGCCCATGGCGATCGACTGCAGCGGTTTCACGCGGCCAGCGTAGGGCCGGTCCGCAGCCACACGTCGCCCCGGGCGCGGTGGAGCAGGGTGACGAGGCGACCGGTCATGAACAGCCCGGCGAAGAGCGCCCACACGGTCACCAGTCCGGCGTCCCACCACGCGACCGCGGCGAGGGTGACCGGCGCGTAGAGCAGGGCGACGACCAGCCCGGCCCAGGCGAGGTAGCGGCCGTCGCCGGCGCCGATCAGCACCCCGTCGAGCACGAAGACGACACCGGCGACCGGCTGGCCGAGCGCGGCCACCAGCAGCACGGGCACCAGCAGGCCCGGGACGTCGGGGTCGTCGGTGAACAGCGGTGCCAGCAGCGGGCTCGCCGCGGCCAGGAGCACCCCGGTGGCCAGGCCGCTGGCCCAGCCCCAGGTGACCATCCGCCGGGTGAGCGCCCGGGTGCCCTCGACGTCGCCGGCGCCGAGCGACCGGCCGGTGATCGCCTGGGCGGCGATGGCGATCGCGTCGAGCACGAACGCCAGGAACCCCCACAGCGTCATCGCCAGCTGGTGCGTCGCGACCTCGTCGGGCCGCCCGCCCGAGCCGAGCGCCACGGCGTACGTCGTGACGAGCAGGGCGGCACGCAGGGTCAGCGTGCGGACGACGAGCGCGACGCCGGCCCGGGCGGCGGCGCGGACACCGGCGAGGTCGGGGCGCAGGGGAGCGTCGTGCCGGCGGGCGCCGCGCACGACGACGGTGGTCAGGGCCGCCGCGGACACCAGCTGGGCGACGACCGAGCCCCACGCCGACCCGGCGATGCCGAGGCCGCCCGCGGAGCCCACGCCGTAGACGAGCACGATGTTGAGGGCCACGTTGAGGGCGTTGCCGCCGACGGCCACGGCCAAGGGGGTGCGGGTGTCCTGCAGGCCGCGCAGGACGCCGGTGGCGGCGAGCATGACCAGGAGCGGGGCGGTGCCGAGGAACGCGATCCGCAGGTAGGTCCGGGCGTGGTCGGCCACCTCGGCGTCGACCCCGAAGACCGCGACGAGCGGCCCGGTCAGCAGCACCCCGAGGACGGTGAGGACGACGCCGAGGCCCACGGCCAGCCAGATCCCGTCGAGCCCGAGGGCCAGCGCCCCGCGCCGGTCGCCCGCGCCGAGCAGCCGGGCGACCCCCGCGGTCGTGCCGTAGGCCAGGAAGACGCACAGCCCGACGGCGGTCTGCAGGACCACGGCGGCGATGCCGAGGCCGGCGAGCTGGGCGGTGCCGAGGTGGCCGACGACGGCAGCGTCGGAGAGCAGGAAGAGGGGCTCGGCGACGAGTGCGAGGAACGCCGGGCCGGCGAGCCTGAGGATCTCCCGGTCGGTCGCGCGCACCGTTATCACGATAGTCAGCGCCGGGGCGGGGCTTTCTCCACCACCCCCGGTGGAAAACCCTGGTCTCCCTGTGGATGACGGTCGGGTCGGCGCCTCGTGTCGACATTGCGGCAGGACACGCCCGGGTGGACTGGAGATGAACGAGAAATCTCCCCAGAGTTTTCGCTCCACACCGTCGCAGACCGCATCAGTGCAGGTCAGAGCGCTGCTGACGGGTCTGCGCGAGCGCGAGTCCACAGGTGATCCCACAGGCTGTGCACAGCGCTGTGCGTGTCGTCCACGGGTTGCTGGCAGTTATCCCCAGGGCCTGTGGACAGGCTGCTGTCGCCGGAGCCCCGGGACCCGTAGCGTCGCCGTGTCGTCGTCCCCACGGTCGGCTCGACCCGACGTCAGCCGGAGCTGTCGGTGGTCGCCCCTACGGTCGGACACAGCAACCTGTCCACCCCCCATCACCCCTCACGGGAGTGTGCGTGAGCCTCACCGAGTCCGACAGCCGCGACTTTCCCGAGCCCCCGTCCTACGACGGCCCCGGTGACCCCTGGGGCGACGGTCCCGCCCCCTACGAGCCCGGTCAGGCGCCGCGCTCGGCCGGCGACCGCACCCCGCCACAGGACATGGCGGCCGAGCAGTCCGTGCTGGGCTCGATGCTGATCTCCAAGGACGCGGTCGCCGAGGTCTCGGAGGTGCTGCGCGGCAACGACTTCTACCGGCCCAGCCACGAGATCATCCACGACGCGATCATCGACCTGTTCGGCCGCGGCGAGCCGGTCGACATGATCACCGTCGCCGCCGAGCTGCAGCGGCGCGGCGAGCTGGCCAAGGTCGGCGGCGCGGCCTACCTCCACACGCTCGCGGCCAACGTGCCGATCGCCGCCAACGCCGAGTTCTACGCCCAGATCGTCCACGACCAGGCCGTCCTGCGCCGCCTGGTCGACGCCGGCACCCGCATCGCCCAGTTCGGCTACGCGGGCGAGGGCCACGTCGACGACATCGTCGACCGCGCCCAGGCCGAGATCTACCAGATCACCGACAAGCGCAGCTCCGAGGACTACTCCCCGCTCAGCGACATCATGGAGGGCGTCCTCGACGAGATCGAGGCGATCTCCAACCGCGAGGCCGGCCTCTACGGCGTACCCACCGGCTTCGCCGACCTCGACGACCTCACCAACGGTCTGCACTCCGGCCAGATGATCATCGTCGCGGCGCGTCCTGCCATGGGCAAGTCGACCTTCGCGCTCGACCTGTGCCGGTCCGCCTCGATCGCCAACAACCTCACCAGCTGTTTCTTCAGCCTCGAGATGACGCGCTCCGAGATCACCATGCGGCTGCTGTCGGCCGAGGCCAAGATCCCGCTCAACCACATCCGCAACGGCAACATGCAGGAGGGCGACTGGGACAAGCTGGCGCGCCACATGGGCAAGGTCTCCTCGGCGCCGATGTTCATCGACGACAGCCCCAACATGACGATGATGGAGATCCGGTCCAAGGCGCGCCGGCTCAAGCAGCGCCACGACCTCAAGCTCATCGTCATCGACTACATGCAGCTGATGAGCTCGGGCAAGAAGGTCGAGTCGCGCCAGCTCGAGGTCTCGGAGTTCTCCCGCCAGATCAAGCTGCTCGCCAAGGAGCTCGAGCTCCCGATCATCGCCCTCTCCCAGCTCAACCGTGGTCCCGAGCAGCGCGGCGACAAGCGCCCGATGATGAGCGACCTGCGTGAGTCGGGCTCGCTCGAGCAGGACGCCGACATGGTGATCCTGCTGCACCGCGACGACGTCTACGAGAAGGAGTCGACCCGCCCCGGCGAGGCCGACCTGCTCGTGGTCAAGCACCGCAACGGCGCGACCCGCGACATCACCGTGGCCTTCCAGGGTCACTACTCGCGCTTCGTCGACATGGCGCACTGAGCGAGGGCACTGCTCAGGGCGCTCGGCGCCGCAGGGCCAGCACGAGGACCACCACCGACAGCACGCCGAGCCCCAGCCCGCTCACGAGCAGGGCCCACCCGACGGCGTCCAGCACGGGCACGGTGGCGCCGACCGTCACGTCGGCCCCGACCGGGGAGGCCCCGTCGGCGTCCATGACCACCAGGGTCCAGTCGCCCTGCTCGACGTCCCAGGTCACGTCCTGGGTGCCCGGGCCGGTGGCCGAGGCCACCCAGAACGTCTGCGCGGTCGGGGCGGTGGTGGGGGCACCCCCCGCGACGTCGTCGAGCACGACCGACCCGGAGCCGCCGCTGGTGTCGACCACGACCGAGTGGGCCACCCCGTCGAGGTAGTCGTCGACGTCGGCGGTCGGGGCGATGCCGACGAAGACGCTGCCGGCGGGCCGCGCGGTCGCCTCGACGCGGACCTCGTCGAGCCAGCGCTCGGGCAGGACGGCACCGGCCCCGCGCAGCTCGATGCTCTCGGAGACGACCGCGTACCCGGGGGAGTCCACCTCGACCAGCGACGAGGTGAGGTAGCCGTCGTCGTCGCGCAGGGCCGAGTCGACGACCAGGGCCGCGCCACCGGTGAGCATGAGGGGCAGCGACATCAGACCCAGCACCGAGCCGGCCACCACCGCCACGACCCGGCCGGCGGACCAGCCCCCGGACTCGGGGGGTGGTGCCGCGGCGGACGGCACGTCGGACGGCACGTCCGACGGCGGCGGGCCGGCAGCCTCGGTCCCCGTCGTCGGGACGACCGGGGGCGGTGCGGTCGAGGCGGCCGTCAGCGCGAGGACGGCGGTGCCGGGGTCGGTGCCGCCCTGGTCGAGGCGGAACGGCGGGTACTCGTCGGTCATCAGGGCGACGTACGCCGCCACGCGCAGCACCCAGCGGTTGAGCCCCAGCACCAGGTCGAAGACCGAGCGGGGGTAGCGACCGGTGAAGAGCAGCACGACCGCGGCGACGAGGACCAGCAGCCCGATCAGCCCGAAGCCGCTCTCGGCGGTGTCGCGGCCGTTGGCGACGTACCAGCCGCCGCCGAGGAAGATCCCGATCACCACGTAGTGCGGGATCGCCAGCAGCCACCACTTGACCAGCACGAGCCCGCGCGACAGGTGCTCGGGGTAGTCGACCTCGAGGTGCGCGGGGTAGGCGGGCTGCTCGTGCAGCGAGAACGGCGGGTACTGGTCGGTGGCCAGCCCGCCGTAGGCGTAGTAGCCCACGCGCCAGGTCCAGCGCAGCACGCCGACGTTGAAGTCGAAGAGCTGGCGCGGGTAGCGGCCGGTGAACAGGATGGCGAACAACGCCACCAGGCTGAGGACCGCGAAGGCGATCCACAAGAAGAACAGCACGACGTAGTGCGGGAGCGCGAGGAGCCACTTGACCAGCCAGAGCCAGCGGCTGAGCCGGTCCTGGAGCGAGGCGTCGACCCTCACGGGATAGCTGTGGGTGCTCATCTCGAGACCTTTCGCAGGACGGTGTCACCCCCAACGTCGCCGCGGGTCGAGGAGGCGGCCAGGGCAGGAGGTCACTCGGCCCCGGGACGACCCTCCTAGGCTCGGGGGGTGGACCCGGCGACGCGAGACGGACTGCGCCGGGGGATCCGGCTCGGCCTGCCCTACGGCGTCGTCAGCTTCGTGCTGTCGCTGTCCTTCGGCGTGCTCGCGGTGCAGGCGGGGTTCACCGCGCTGCAGGCGATCGTGACGTCGGGCCTGGTCTTCGCGGGCTCAGCCCAGTTCTCGTCGCTGTCGATCGTCGCCGCGGGCGGCGGGATCCCGGCGGCCCTGGGTGCGGCGACGCTGATGCACTCCCGGTTCCTGGCGATGGGGGTCGCGCTCGCGCCGTCGCTGCCGGGCGGCCCGCTGCGGCGCGCGGTCGAGGGGCAGGCCGTGGTCGACTCGTCGTGGGCGCTGGCCAACCGCGGCGACGGGACCTTCGACCGGCCGCTGCTCTACGGCACGACGATCCCTCAGTACGTCGCGTGGCTGGCCGGGACCGTGGTCGGTGCCCTGGCCGGTGACCTGCTGGGCGACGTCGAGCGGTTCGGGCTGGACGCGCTGTTCCCGACGTTCTTCGTCGGCATCCTGCTCGCCGAGCTCGGCCGCCCTCGCGCCCGCGTGGCCGCGGTCCTGGGCGCGGTGATCGCCGTGGCGCTGGTCCCGCTGACCCCGCCCGGCGTGCCGGTGCTCGTGGCCGGGGCCGCCGCCCTGGTGGGCCTGGGCGCGATGGGGGACCGACGGTGAACCTGAGCGAGGGACAGGTCTGGCTGCTCATCGCCGCGCTGGTGGCGATGACCGCGGCCACCAAGGCGATCGGACCGGCGCTGGTGGGCGGACGTGAGCTGCCTCGCTGGTCGACCGGCGTCATCGCGATGATGGCGCCGGCGCTGCTGGCCGCCCTGGTCGCCACGGCGGTCTTCGCCGACGGGCGGCACCTGGCCGTCGGGGCCGACACCGTCGGCGTCGCGGTCGGCGCCGTGCTGCTGGTCCGTCGGGTGCCGCTGGTCGCCGCCGCCGCGGCGGCGG
>CALRVO020000125.1:0-9118 GCA_943371595.1 Sphingomonas paucimobilis | reverse complement strand
AGGAGAACCTCGAACGGGCACTGGCCGTGCTGAGACCGCACACGTCGGTCGAGGTCGAGGCGACCTCGGAGCCCGGTGAGCTCGACGGGGTCCTGCACCGGGCGGGCTCGCGCACCATCGTGGTCGCCGGTGGCGACGGCAGCCTGCACGCCGTCGTCGCCGCGCTGCACAAGCGCAACGACCTCGGCAAGAACGTGCTCGCGCTGCTGCCGCTGGGCACCGGCAACGACTTCGCCCGCACCGTGGGGATCCCGCTCGACGTCGAGGAGGCTGCCCGCGTCGTCCTCGAGGGCACCGCCCGGCCGATGGACCTCATCGTCGACGAGGTCGGCCAGGTCGTGGTCAACAACGTCCACGTCGGCGCCGGCGCCGCCGCCAGCCGGCGCGCCCACCGGTGGAAGAAGCGGCTGGGCGACGTCGGGGTCGGCAAGGTCAACCTCGGCAAGCTGGGCTACCCGATCGGCGCGGCGATCACCGCCTACAACCCGCCGGTCGTCCGGCTGCGCGTCGAGGTCGACGGCACCGTGGTGACCGACCTCGACACCCAGGTCCTCCAGGTCGCGGTCGGCAACGGCTCCTCGGTCGGCGGCGGCACCGAGCTGATCCCCGACGCCGAGCCCGACGACGGGCGGCTCGACGTGATGGTCTCGCGCGCCACGGGCCCGCTCTCCCGGCTGGTCTACGCAGGCCGGCTCGCCGTGGGCAGCCACCCCGACCACGCCGACGTCGACTACCTGCGCGGCCAGTCGGTCACCGTCACCGGCGAGGAGTTCTGGATCAGCGCCGACGGCGAGATCTCCGGACCCGAGCGGCACCGCTCCTGGCGACTGCAGCGGGCGGCGTACTCGATGGTGCTGCCCGCTCGATAGCCTCGCGTCCATGAGTGACGACGCCGCCGCCACCCCGGACACCGCTCAGGTCGAGGACGACCTGTCCCAGGAGGCCGTCCGCCGTGACAAGCGCGAGCGGCTGCTGGCGGAGGGCCACGAGCCCTACCCCGTCGTGGTGCCCCGCACCCACACGCTCGCGCACGTGCGCGGGCAGTGGGCCCACCTCGAGACCGGCGAGGAGACCCAGGACGTCGTCGGCGTCGCCGGGCGCGTGATGTTCGTGCGCAACACCGGCAAGCTCTGCTTCGCCACCCTCCAGGAGGGCATCGGGACCCGGCTGCAGGTGATGCTGTCGCTGGCCGAGGTCGGCGAGGAGGCCCTGGAGGCCTGGAAGCGCACCGTCGACCTCGGCGACCACGTCTTCGTCACGGGTCGGGTGATCTCGTCGCGGCGCGGCGAGCTGTCGGTGATGGCGTCGTCGTGGCAGATGGCCTCCAAGGCGCTGCGCCCGCTGCCGGTGCTCCACAAGGACCTCTCGGAGGAGGCGCGGGTCCGCCAGCGGTACGCCGACCTCATCGTGCGCCAGGAGGCGCGCGACATGGTGCGCACCCGCTCGGCGATCACCCGCGCCGTACGCACCACGCTCGAGCAGCAGGGCTTCCTCGAGATCGAGACGCCCGTGCTCCAGCTGACCCACGGCGGCGCCAACGCCCGCCCGTTCCACACCCACCACAACGCCTTCGACCAGGACATGACCCTGCGGATCGCGCTCGAGCTCAACCTCAAGAAGGCCGTCGTCGGTGGCGTCGACCGCGTCTTCGAGATGGGCCGCATCTTCCGCAACGAGGGCGCCGACTCCACCCACTCCCCCGAGTTCACCATGCTCGAGGTGTACGAGGCCTACGGCGACCAGTTCACGATGGCCACCCTGATGCGCGACATGTTCCTCGCCGCCGCCGACGCGATCGGCTCGCGCCGCGTCGAGACCCCGGCCGGGGTCGTCGACCTCGACGGCGAGTGGACGTGGTTGCCGGTCTACGACGCCGTCTCCGCCGCCGTGGGCGAGGAGGTCACCCCGTCGACGCCGGCGCCGCGGCTGCGCGAGCTGCTCGAGAAGCACTCGCTCGAGTTCGACCCCGCGTGGGGCGCCGAGAAGCTCGTCCTCGAGCTGCTCTCCGAGCTCGTCGAGCCGACCCTGATCCAGCCGACCTTCCTGTGCGACTACCCCGCCTCGGCCCAGCCCCTGGCCCGCCCGCACCGCTCCAAGCCCGGCCTCATCGAGGCCTGGGACCTCATCATCGGCGGCGTCGAGCGCGGCACCGCCTTCTCCGAGCTCGTCGACCCGGTGATCCAGCGCGACGTCCTCGAGGCCCAGTCGCTGCTCGCCGCCGGCGGCGACCCCGAGGCCATGCAGGTCGACGAGGACTTCCTGCGCGCCCTCGAGTACGGCGCCCCGCCCATGGGCGGCCTCGGCCTCGGCATGGACCGGATGATCATGCTCTTCACCGGCGTCGGCATCCGCGAGACCATCCTCTTCCCGCACCTGCGGCGCGAGGCGCGATAGACCGCTGGGCGGTCGGTCAGGCGGCATGTTACTGACCGTTGGGACTTCTAGGCTGCGGTTCTGACCGCATGCCAGAGGTCGCAACGGTCAGTAACATCCCCGGGTCAGCCCGCCCCGCCCGCCACCCGTGGCGCTCGCGCATCGCCGCTGCCTGGGCGGCCAGGCGGGGGTGGAGCTCAGGTCCGAAGCGACGCTCGGTGGCGACGTACTCCATCTTGAGGCGCGCCAGCGCCGCACGGCGTCCGGCGCCCCAGAAGTCCTCCCACAGGATCTCCGACAGTCCCAGGTCCTCAGCCCGGACCAGGCGGGACCGTTTCTTCTCGGCCACCACGACCTCGGAGATCGGCCTCTCGGCGACTCCGCCCTGGTCCTGGGAGCGGTACTTGATCTCGCCCTGCACCTCGAACACGTGGTTCCCGACGCGTAGGTCGCACCAGTGTGGGCGTCCTTGCAACGCGATGGGGACCTGCGGGTCCACGGGACCGACGCCGAGCTCCTCCACAAGGTCCCGCCCCAGGGTCTCCGCCACGCTCTCGGCCCTGGGGTCGGCGCGGCCGATGGCCGCCCGCGTCGCGACGATGCCCGGCCAGAAGATCATCGCGAGGCAGGTCTCCAAGAGCTCGCTGCGGGTGACTCCCTGCCTGAGCGCCCAGTCGCACGCGACCAGACCCGCCAGCTCACCGTGGTAACGCGCCATGTCGACCGCGGTCCTGGCGACGCACAGGTAGCGCATCCCGTCGTCGGACGTCAGCACCTCACCCGGTGCGAACCGCGCGTAGTGGTGCGACACCCCGGCCCGGGTCCACGCGCTGCTGTAACCCGGCCGCGTGACGTGCACCAGGCTCTCGGCTGCGCCGAGCACCGGCATCCCGTGCACGAGCGCGGACGAGTCGTGGCTTGCGACCCACGCCCGGTCGAGGACCATCACCGCGGCACGCACCCGCAGCAGGGGTCTGCCGACGTACTCGTCGAGGGAGCGCCAGAGCTCCCCGTCGGCGTAGACGCCGCGACGTACGAGCACGAGGTCGCCGGCCCGTACGAGGGCGGTGAGGCGCGACGGCGTCAGGCCGGCGTCGAAGGCCTGGGCACGGGTGACGAGGCCGCCTTGGGCGGCCAGCTTCTGGACGAGGAGCGCGAGCATGGGACCGACAGTCCCGCCCCCGGTGCCGCACGAAACACGCGCCGGCTGCGCCTGTGGACAGCCGCCTGGGGTCGCTGCGGCATGGTGACACCGGGCGGCATGTTACTGACCGTTCGGACTTCTGCCATGCGGTCTGGACAGCAGCCCAGAAGTCCCTACGGTCAGTAACATCGCCCCTGGCCCGACGCTCAGCCCAGCAGCTCGTCGTACGCCGTGGGGCTGGAGTCGCGCAGGAACTCCGAGCAGCGCTCCCACTCGTCGGTCTCGCCGATCGCGCGGGCGGCCTTGGCGAGCAGGGAGAGGCAGACCAGGAAGCCGCGGTTGGGCTCGTGCTCCCACGGGACGGGGCCGTGGCCCTTCCAGCCGTTGCGGCGCAGCATGTCGAGGGAGCGGTGGTAGCCGACGCGGGCGTAGGCGTAGACGGTGACCGCGTCGGCGTCGGCCGAGACCGACTCGGAGGCCAGCGCCGCCCAGGCCACCGGGGACGCCGGGAAGGCGCGGACGGCGTCGATCGGCGAGGAGCCGTTCGCGAGGGCGTCGGCCGCGGGGTCGGGGGGCAGGTGGGTCGGCGGGGGGCCGGCCATCAGGTCGCCGAAGGAGCTCATGGGCCCATCATGACCCGTACGCCGCCCGGCGGGCCGGGCACCCCGGCGAACACCCCGGGGAAGGAATGTCCCGGGTCGGGTGTTCACTCGGGTCGTGACCCGCACCGATCCCGTGACCAGCGACGACGCCGGCGAGGAGAAGGACCCCTGGCCGGCGCTCTTCGCGCTGTGCCTCGGCTTCTTCATGATCCTGGTCGACTCCACGATCGTGTCGGTCGCGACCCCGGCCCTGATCGAGGACCTCGGTGCCGACGTCAACGCCGTGGTGTGGGTGACCAGCGCCTACCTGCTGGCCTACGCGGTGCCGGTGCTCATCACCGGGCGGCTCGGTGACCGGTTCGGTCCCAAGAACCTCTACCTCGCGGGCCTCACGGTCTTCACCCTGGCCAGCCTGGCGTGCGGCCTGACCAGCACCATCGAGGGCCTGATCATCGCCCGCGTCGTCCAGGGTCTCGGCGCCAGCATGATCACCCCGCAGACGATGGCGATCATCACCCGGATCTTCCCCGCCCAGCGCCGCGGCAAGGCGATGGCCCTGTGGGGCGCGACGGCCGGCGTCGCCACGCTGGTCGGTCCGATCCTCGGGGGCGTCCTGGTCGACGTCGCGGGCTGGGAGTGGATCTTCTTCATCAACGTGCCGGTCGGCATCGTCGGCTTCGCGCTGGCCTGGCGGCTCGTGCCGAGCCTCGAGACGCGCAGCCACCGCTTCGACTGGCTGGGCGTGGCCCTGTCCGGTGTCGGCATGTTCCTGCTCGTCTTCGGCATCCAGGAGGGCGAGCAGCTCGAGTGGGGCGCCCTGGTGTGGACGATGATCGTCGGCGGCCTGGTCGCCCTCGCCGCGTTCGTCCTGTGGCAGGCGCGCAACAAGGCCGAGCCGCTGGTGCCGCTCCACCTGTTCCGCGACCGCAACTTCTCCCTCGCCAACGTCGCGATCACCGTCATGGGCTTCTCGGTCACCGCCGTCACGATCCCGCTGATGCTGTGGGCCCAGCTGGTCCGCGGCTACAGCCCGACCCAGGCGGCGCTGCTGCTCGCGCCGATGGCGATCATGACGATCGGCCTGGCCAAGGTCGTCGGCGGCCTCACCGACCGCGTCCACCCCCGCTACCTCGTGAGCCTGGGCTTCGTGTCGCTGTTCGTGTCGCTGATCTGGCTGGCCCAGGGCCTCACCCCCGACTCCGCCGTCTGGACCGTGATCGCCCCGATGGCCCTCTTCGGCGTCGGCAACGCCTTCGTCTGGGCGCCCAACTCCGCCACCGCGACGCGCAACCTGCCGGCACGGCTGGCCGGTGCCGGCTCCGGCGTCTACAACGCCACCCGCCAGCTCGGCGCCGTGGTCGGCGCCGCGGGCATCGCGGTCCTCATCGATGCCCGCCTCGTGGCCCAGGGCCTCAGCACCAGCGGCAGCGGCGAGGGCCGTCTGCAACGCCTGCCCGACGTCGTCCAGGCGCCGTACGCCGAGGCGATGGCCCAGGCGCTCTACCTGCCGGCCTTCGCGTTCCTCATCGGCCTGGGGGCCGTGCTGTTCTTCGAGCGGCCCCAGCACGCCGGCTTCACGCCGGCGGCCGCGTCCACCGAAGCCGTGCCGACGGCGACCAGCACGGTCGCCGCCGACTGACGGCGGGGTCGGCTCAGCCCAGCGACCGGCCCGACGAGCGCAGGTTCTCGCAGGCCTCCACGACGCGCGCGGCCATGCCGGCCTCGGCGGCCTTGCCCCAGGCACGGGGGTCGTACATCTTCTTGTTGCCGACCTCGCCGTCGATCTTCAGCACACCGTCGTAGTTGGTCAGCATGTGGCCGGCGACGGGGCGGGTGAAGGCGTACTGGGTGTCGGTGTCGACGTTCATCTTGACCACGCCGTAGTCGAGGGCCTCGGCGATCTCGTCGGGCGAGGAGCCCGAGCCGCCGTGGAAGACGAGGTGGAAGGGCTTGGCGCCGGTCTCGAGGCCGAACTCCTCGACGACCGCGGCCTGGGCGTCACGCAGCACCGAGGGCCGCAGCTTGACGTTGCCGGGCTTGTAGACGCCGTGCACGTTGCCGAAGGTCAGCGCCGTCATGTAGTAGCCCTGCTCGCCGTAGCCGAGGGCCTTGGCCGTGGCGATGGCGTCCTCGGGCGTGGAGTAGAGCTTGTCGTTGATCTCGGCCTCGACGCCGTCCTCCTCGCCGCCCACGACGCCGACCTCGATCTCGAGGATGATCTTGGCGGCGATGCACTTCTCGAGCAGCTCGCTGGCGATGGAGAGGTTCTCGTCGAGCGGCACCGCTGAGCCGTCCCACATGTGCGACTGGAACAGCGGCGCGTGGCCGGCCTTGACCCGCTCGATCGACAGGTCGAGCAGCGGACGCACGAAGCCGTCGAGCTTGTCCTTGGGGCAGTGGTCGGTGTGCAGCGCGATGTTGACGGGGTAGCTCTTGGCGACCTCGGCGGCGTACGCCGCGAACGCGAGCGAACCGCTGACCATGTTCTTGACCTGCGGGCCGGAGAGGTACTCCGCACCGCCGGTCGAGACCTGGATGATCCCGTCGCTCCCGGCGTCGGCGAAGCCCTGGAGCGCCGCGTTGAGGGTCTGCGAGGACGACACGTTGATGGCCGGGAACGCGTAGGAACCCGCCTTGGCGGCGTCCAGCATCTCGGCGTACTTCTCAGGGGTGGCGATAGGCATGGACGACAACCTAGTGGCTACCCCTGCGTAGATTCATCGTCATGCGCCGCGCCCGGACCCTCCACACGTCGCGGCGCTCCGCCGTCGTCGCCCTCGACCCGACCGCCGCCTGGGACGTCGTGGCCTCGGGCGAGGCGGGCCCGCAGTGGTACGTCGACGCCGCGCCCCTGGTGGTGCGACGCTGGATCGACCGGCTCGCCCTGGGTCCGGCCCTGCGCCGCGAGCCCCCGGGACGCCCCCGGCTCGCGACCGGTGACGAGGTCGGGTTCTGGAAGGTCCTCGACGCCGACCACCGCACCCGCCACCTGGTGCTCGTCGCCCAGGTGCGGTCGCCGGGGCGCGTCACCCTCGAGGTCCGGACCCGGCCGCACGCCGAGGGCGCGGAGGTCGAGCTGACCGTCACGCTCAGCCCGCGCGGCCTCGTCGGACGCGCCTACGAGCTGGTCGACCTGCCGGCCCGCGAGGCCGTCAGCGAGCTGCTGATGCTGCACCTGCTGACGATCCTGCGCCGCCGTGACAACCCCACGTGGGCGGGCTCCGTAGACCAGGTATGACCGCACCCCCCGACGGCTCCCCCGACGGCACCACCGACGGCACCACCGACGACTCCCCCGACGCCGACCTGCGCGACCTGCTCGACTCCTCCTTCGGTGACGGGCCCCCACCGACGCCGCCCGCCGACCGTCTCGTCCCCGCCCGGCGTGCCCTGCGGCGCCGACGGATGGCCTCGGGCGGTCTGTCCCTCGCAGCGGTCGCGGCCGCAGCGACGGTCGTGGCGCTCGGCGTGGGCCCCGGCGCAGGGACGCAGGCGGTCGGCCCGGCCGCGGGGCCACTGAGCACCGCGACACCCGCCCCCGACCCGACCCCGCCGGACGACGGTGACGACGAGTGCGCCACGGGCGAGGGGGCACCGCCTCCCGGCGTCCTCCCGACCCCTGCCGACGGCGCAGCCCTGGACCCGGTCGACGACGCCACGTCGACCTGCGACGACGGGATCCCGGTGGTGCCCTCGCCCACCGGCGAGTCGCCCCTCGTACGCTTCGCCGGGCCCCGCACCGAGCGGCTGGTGGCCCGCGGCGGTGCCTCCCTCGTGGCCCAGACCGCCGACGTCACCCTGCCGGACAACTTCGCCGGGCCGGACGACCGCACCGCCGTCGCCCTGGTGACCGCCGCGGACGGACGCACCTTCGTGCTGGCCCGACAGGTCGAGGGGTCGCGACCGGAGTACATCCCCTTCACCGACACCCGCGACCGGTTCCCGACGATCGCGGCGTTCCTCGACTTCGCCGAGGGCAAGTACGCCGGCGAGGAGGGCCTGCGGTGAGGTCGGCTCGCCGTGACCGTGAGTTCACCGAGTTCGTCGCGGCCCGCCAGACCCACCTGCGCCGCATCGCCTACGCCGTGTGCGGCGACTGGAACCGCGCCGAGGACGTCCTGCAGATCGCCCTCACCAAGCTCTACGTCGCCTGGCCCCGGGTGCAGCGCGACGGGCGCGAGGAGGCCTACGTGCGCCGCATCATCGTGCGCACCGACATCGACGAGCACCGCCGACCGTCGCGGCGCGAGCGGCCCGGTCTCGACGGGGTGGACGGCCCCACCCGTGCCGGGCTGACGGTCGAGGAGCGCAGCGCGCTCTTCGACGCCCTGCAGGCCTTGCCGGCGATGCAGCGCAGGACGGTCGTGCTGCGGCACTGGCTCGGGCTGTCGGTCGAGGAGACCGCCGACGAGCTCGGCATCGCGACGGGCACGGTCAAGAGCCACACCTCTCGGGGGATCGCGGCGCTCCAGCAGGCGCTCAGCGCGGCCGGCTGAGAGACCCGGTACGGCGATCCTGCGGTTCTCCCGCGGGTCGGCGCGACCCTCGTCTAGGGTCCTGCCGACTCGGACATCTCGGACCCAGAAGGACCCTCGTGAAGACCTCGCCCCTGCGCGCCCTCGGCGGCGCGCTCCTGGTCGGCATCACCGCCGGCGCACTGCTGACCGCACCCACCGCCCCGGCCACCGCCGCTCCCGCCGCTCCCGCCGTCGGGTCGTGCCACGCGACGACCGTCACCGAGGCCGCCGCGATCAGCGACCCCGACCCGGCTGTCTCGTGCACCCGGTCGCACACCGCCCGCACGATCAAGGTCGTCAGGGTGACCCGCGCGGTCGCCGGCGATCCCGACCGTGCGCTGCGCGCCGGCATCAGGGGGTGCGCCCCGGCCTTCGCCGCGGCCCTGGGTGGCACCGCCGCCTCCCGGGCCCGCTCGGCGTACGGCACGATCTACTTCACTCCGACCAAGGCTCAGCTGCGGCAGGGCGCGGCCTGGGTCCGC
>CALRVO020000124.1:0-9157 GCA_943371595.1 Sphingomonas paucimobilis | reverse complement strand
GAAGCGCCGCCAGACGGCCAAGGAGGACCCGGGCTTCGATGAGAAGCTCTGGACCCAGATGGCCGAGATGGGCCTGCTGGGCCTGCCCTTCAGCGAGGACGACGGCGGCGTCGGCGCCGGTCCCGTCGAGATCGGCATCGTGTGCCGCGAGCTCGGTCGGGTGCTCGCGCCCGAGCCGTTCCTCGCCTCGGTGGTCTACGCCGGTGGCCTGGTCTCGGCGGTCGGCACCCCCGAGCAGCGCCAGGAGATCCTCGGCGCGCTGGCCGGCGGCGAGAGCGTGCTGGCCTTCGCCCATGACGAGCCCGGCCACCGCTGGGGCCCGTCGGCCCACGACGTCACCGTCGATGCGGACCACAAGCTGACCGGCGTCAAGGACGGCGTGCTCCACGGGGCCCGCGCCGACGTGCTGATCGTGAGCGCGGTGCTGCCCGACGGGGGCACCGGTCTCTTCGTGGTCACCGACGGGGGCGGTGAGCGCCAGGGCTTCACGACCCACGACGGGGGCCGCGCCGCGCGCATCACCTTCGACGCCACGCCCGCCACGCCGCTGGGCGCGGCGGCAGCCGACGTCACCAGCAGCATCGCGACGGTCCAGGACATCACCCGCATCATGGCCGCCAACCAGGCCCTCGGCGCGATGCAGACCCAGCTCAAGGCGACGGTCGACTACCTCAAGAGCCGCAAGCAGTTCGGGGTGACGCTCAACAACTTCCAGGCCCTCAACTTCCGCGCCGCCGACATGTACACCAGCCAGGAGCTGACCCACAGCCTCGTCGACTGGGCCACGATGGTCGTCGCCGGCGGCGACCCCACCGCGGTCGCCGACGCGGCCGCGCGGGTCGGGCTGCAGGTCAGCCGTGCCGGGCGCCACGTCGGCCAGGAGGCCATCCAGCTGCACGGCGGCATCGCCATGACCGCGGAGTACAACGTGGGCGCGTTCACCGCCCACCTCACCGCGCTCGACCACCTGCTCGGCGACGCGGGCCACCACATCCGGGCGCTCGAGGGCGGGCTGACGTCGTACGGCGCCATCGACCCGCTCGACGTCGCGGCTTCAGTGTGAGGGGCCTGGCCGGCAAGACCGCGGTCGTCACCGGCGCGAGCCGGGGCATCGGGTTCGGCGTGGCCCAGCGGCTGGTCGAGGAGGGCGCCCGGGTGGTCATCACCGCCCGCAAGCCCGAGCCGCTGGCCGAGGCCGTCGAGGCGCTCGGCGGCGCCGAGCACGCGCTCGGCATCCCGGGCAACGCCGGTGACGCCGAGCACCGCGCCGCGGTCGCCGCGGCAGCGGTCGAGACCTTCGGCAGCCTCGACCTGCTGGTCAACAACACCGGGATCAACCCGGCGTCCGGGATGCTGATGGACCTCGACCTCGACGCCGCCCGCAAGATCATGGACGTCAACGTGATCGCTGCTCTCGGTTTCACCCAGGAGGCCCACAAGGTCTGGATGAAGGAGCACGGCGGCGCCGTCGTCAACGTGTCGTCGCTCAGCGGCGTGCGCCCCGCGCCCTTCATCGCGTTCTACGGCGCCAGCAAGGCCGCCATGATCTCGCTGACCGAGACCCTCGCCCAGGAGCTCGGGCCGGGCGTCCGCGTCAACGCGGTCGCCCCGGCCGTGGTCAAGACCAAGTTCGCCGAGGCGCTCTACGTCGGCCGCGAGGAGGAGGCCTCGGCCAACTACCCGCTCAAGCGGCTCGGCGAGATCGAGGACATCGGGGCGCTCGCCGCGTTCCTGCTCTCTGACGACGCGTCGTGGATCACCGGTCAGACGGTGGTCGCCGACGGCGGCATCGCCCTGCAGGGCCAGCACTGATGGGCCAGCACTGATGGGCCACCCAGCACTCGAGGGCAGGGGTGCCGTCGTCACGGGCGCCGCGGGCGGCATCGGCCGCGCGCTGGCGACCCGGCTGGTCGCCGAGGGGGCGCGGGTCGTGGTCAACGACGTCGACGCCGACACCCTGGCCGCCACGGCCGAGGAGATCGGCGCGATCGCGGTGCCCGGCGACTGCGCGTCCGCCGACGGGGTCGAGGAGCTCGTCGCCACGGCGACCCACGCGCTCGGCCGCATCGACGTCTACTGCGCCAACGCCGGCATCGACCGCACGACCCCCGACAGCCTGCAGCTGCCCGACGCCGAGTGGGCGCAGATGCTCGAGGTCAACGTGATGGGGCACGTCCGGGCCGCCCGCGCCCTGGTGCCGGCATGGCTCGACGACGGGCGGGGCGGCCGGTTCGTCGTCACCGCGTCGGCGGCCGGGCTGCTGACGATGATCGGCGCGGCGGCGTACTCGACGACCAAGCACGCGGCCGTCGGGTTCGCCGAGTGGCTGTCGGTGACCTACGGCGACCGCGGGGTCGTCGTCCAGGCGATCTGTCCGCAGGGCGTGCAGACCGCGATGCTCGACCAGGCCGGGCCGCTCAAGGACCTGCTCTCGCACGACGAGGCGCTCGCGCCGTCGGCGGTCGCCGACGCCTGGGTCGCCGCGCTCGACGACGACCGGTTCCTGGTGCTCCCCCACCCCGAGGTGGCGGGCTACTACGCCGCGCGCGCCGCCGACACCGACCGGTGGCTGGGCGGCATGCGCCGCCTGCAGACGAAGGTGGACTCCCTGTCGTGAGCGTCCCCGGGTTCGACGCCGACGCGTTCCGCCGCTGGTACGACGGCGTGCGCCCCGGCGAGCTGGCCGGCCCGGTGGAGGCGTCGCTGATCGCGGGTGGCAAGTCCAACCTGACCTACACCGTCACCGACGGCACCTCGACCTTCATCGTGCGCCGCCCTCCGCTGGGTCACGTGCAGGCCACCGCGCACGACATGGGCCGCGAGTACACCGCGATGTCGGCGCTGGCCGACAGCGGCGTCCCGGTCCCCCGCACCTACGCCCACTGCACCGACGACGCGGTGATGGGTGCGGAGTTCTACGTGATGGAGAGGGTGCCGGGCGAGGCCTACCGCACCGCCGCCCAGCTCGAGCCGCTCGGCGCCGACACCACGGCCCACCTCGCACGGTCGATGGTCGAGGTGCTCGCCCGGCTGCACTCCGTGGTGCCCGACGAGGTGGGCCTGGGCGACTTCGGTCGCCCGGCCGGCTTCCTCGAGCGTCAGGTACGCCGCTGGGGACGCCAGCTCGAGGGCTCCGCGACCCGGCCCCTGCCCGACGCCGAGGCCCTGCTCGCGCGGCTCGCCGGCTCGGTGCCACCCGACGGCGCGCCCGGCATCGTTCACGGCGACTACCGCCTCGACAACCTGCTCTGCGTGGCGGGCGACGAGGCACCGGTGAAGGCCGTCGTCGACTGGGAGATGGCCACCCTCGGTGACCCGCTCACCGACATCGCCCTGCTCCTGGTCTACGACAACCTCGGCCACCTGACCGGCGGCGGCGCGGTCGCCGACGCGAGCGCCGCACCCGGCTACCCCGACCGCGACACCCAGCTGGCGACGTACGTCGGGGCCGGCGGCCGCGAGCTCGGCGACCTGTCCTTCCACCTCGGCCTGGCCTACCTCAAGATCGCGGTCATCCTCGAGGGCATCCACCACCGCTACCTCGCCGGCCAGACCGTCGGCGACGGCTTCGACCGCGTCGGTGAGGCTGTCGAGCCGTTGCTCGCCGCGGGGCTCGACGCGACGGCCAGCGGTGGTTGAGGTGCGAGCGCAGCGAGCCACGAGACCCCGTCCGACCCGACGTGCGTCGACCCCGCCCTGCCGGGGTCTCGAGGCTCGTCGCTAGCGCTCCTCACACCTCGACCAACGTCCCGGAAGGACACCCCATGGACCTCTCCCTCAACGACGAGCAGCAGGCCTTCCGTCAGGCGGCGCGCGACTTCCTCGACAAGGAGGCGGTGCCCCACCGCACCCAGTGGGACCGCGACGAGTCCGTCGACCTCGCGATCGTGCCCAAGATGGCCGAGCTCGGGTTCTTCGGGCTCACCATCCCCGAGGAGTACGGCGGGCTCGGCGGCGACTACGTCACCTACGCCCTGGCGATGGAGGAGCTCGGCCGGGCCGACTCGGCGCTGCGGGGCATCGTGTCGGTCAGCAGCGGGCTGGTCGGCAAGTCGATCCTCTTCCACGGCACCGAGGAGCAGAAGCAGGAGTGGCTGCCGCAGCTGGCGGTCGCCTCCAAGCTGGGGTGCTTCGGGCTCACCGAGCCGGGCACCGGCTCCGACGCCGGCAACCTCACCTCGCGCGCGGTCAAGGACGGCGACGACTACCTGATCACGGGTCAGAAGCTCTTCATCACCAACGGCACCTGGGCCGACGTCGCGCTGGTCTTCGCCCGCACCGGCGAGCCCGACTCGGGCCCGCGCGGCGTGAGCGGGTTCCTGGTGCCCACCGACTCCCCCGGCTTCGAGGCCCGCGAGATCAAGGGCAAGCTCGGCCTGCGCGGCCAGGCGACCGCCGAGCTGTTCCTCGACGACGTCCGCGTGCCCGCCTCGGCGATGCTCGGGGGTCCCGAGGGCGAGGGACGCGGCTTCAAGGTCGCGATGTCGACCCTCGACAAGGGCCGTCTCGCCGTGGCCGCCGGCTGCGTCGGCATCGTGCAGGGCTGCCTGGAGACCTCGGTCGACTACGCCAAGAACCGCACCCAGTTCGGGCGTCCCATCGCGGGCTTCCAGCTGGTCCAGGACATGATCGCCGACATCTCCCTCGACGCCGACGCCGCGCGGCTGCTGGTGTGGATGTGCGCCGACCTGATCGACCGGCACGAGCCGTTCGGCGTGGCGGCCTCCAAGGCCAAGCTGTTCGCGTCCGAGGCGGCCGTGCGCGCCGCCAACCTCGCCATCCAGATCCACGGTGGGGCCGGCTACGTCGACGACTACCCCGCGGCCAAGTACCTCCGCGACGCGCGCGTCATGACGCTCTACGAAGGCACCTCACAGATCCAGAAGCTGCTCATCGGGCGCGCCGAGACCGGCATCAGCGCCTTCGTCTGACCCCTCGCCCCCGGGACCCGACGAGGTCTAGTGTCCGGAGCATGGCCGACCCCGTGACGTCCAACCCCGACCACTACCGCGTGGTCTTCGAGAACGACCGGGTCCGGGTCCTCGACTACCTCGACCACCCCGGCGACCAGACCACGCCCCACCAGCACCCCGACAGCGTGATGGTCACGCTGTCCTCCTTCCGGCGGCAGCTGGTCGCGGGTGACGACACCGTCGAGGTGGAGATCCCGGCCGGGGCGGCCCGGTGGCTCGACGCCCAGGAGCACAGCGGCCACAACGTCGGCGACACCGACACGCACGTGGTCTTCGTCGAGCTCAAGGAGCCCCGCACGACCGACACCGCGAGCCCGCCCCGTCTCGGTCCGTCGGACTGACCGCTGCGGGGTGTGCGGCTATCCCGAACGTCGGGTCCGGCGCTCGACGACCGCCCGCGCCTGACGGCTGTGCAGCCCGTGGGCGCGCAACGCCCCGGCCACGACGCGGTCCTTGCTGCTCATGACGGCGAGCAGGAGGTGCTCGGGCCCGACCCGGGGGCCGTGGGTGGATCCGCGCACCGCGAGCGCGCGCACCAGCAGGTCACGGGTCGCCTCGGTCAGGCGGCGCCCACCCCAGTCGGGCGGGGCGTCGAAGGGCGGGTTGACCGCGGCCAGCACCGTGGGCAGGTCGATCCCGACCGCCTCGATCTCCTCGAGGTCGAGGGTCTCGGCCGCAGCCAGCCACTCGTGGTCGAGGCTCAGCCGCACCTCGTCGGGGTCGGCGCCCAGCTCGACCAGCACCTCACGCACGAGCCGATCGGCCAGCAGCGCCCGCAGCAGGTGGTGCGGGTGCACGTCGTGCCGGTCGACCATGGAGGCCACCGTACGACCCGAAGCCGCCCTCAGGCCCGTCGTGACTCCAGCACCCGGAAGCCCTTGGCGCTCGCGAGCCGCTCGGTGGGGAAGCCCTGCTCGCCGAGCCAGCGCTGCAGCGAGTCGGCGCCGAGGTTCTTGCCGACCACCATCACCGCGCGGCCTCCTGGGGCGAGCCGGGGCAGCCATGTCAGCAACAGCTGGTGCAACGCCGGTTTGCCGATGCGGATGGGTGGGTTGGACCAGATCTCGTCGTACGTCGCCGCCGGGTCGACGTCGGCCGGGGTGGCCGCGCTGAACCGGTCGGCGACCCCGAGCGCGGCGGCGTTGTCACGCGCCAGCAGCAGCGCGCGCTCGTTGACGTCGACCGCGGTGACCCGGGCCTGCGGGAGGGAGAGCGCGAGGGCCAGCCCGATGACGCCGTAGCCGCAGCCGAGGTCGAGCACGCTGCGCACCGACGGCGACGGCGGCGGGATCTCGCGGAACAGCACGGCGGTGCCGACGTCGAGGCGGCCCTGGGCGAAGACGCCGGAGCCGGACACGATCGACAGGCGGTGGCCCCACACCTCGGTCTCGACCGGGGCGCGCTTGAAGGGCACCGACGGGTCGGCGGTGAAGTAGTGCTCCCCCTCGGGCTCAGTCATCCCCGACCCCCGCAGCCACCCGCTTGGCCATGGTCTGCACGGCGCGCGCCGCCAGCTCGTCGTCGGCCGGGTAGGCGACCTCCTCGAGCGTGAGGCCGTGGGCGTGCACGACCGCCGCGGCGCCCTCGCGTCGTCCGGCCCGCAGCACCTCCCCGACCCACGCGGCAGGACGCCGGCCCTCCCCCACCGCGAGCAGGCAGCCCACGAGCGCGCGCACCATCGAGTGGCAGAACGCGTCGGCCTTCACGGTGCCGACCGCGACCCCGGCCTCGTCGCGCTCCCACGACAGCTCGAGCAGCGTGCGGATGGTCGTGGCGCCCTCACGCTGCTTGCAGAACGCCGCGAAGTCGTGCTGCCCGACGAGCAGGGCCGAGGCGTCGTTCATCAGGGCGAGGTCGAGCGGGCGCGGCCAGGCGAGCACGTGCGCACGGGTGAGGGGGTCGACCACCTCGACGGAGTCGGCGACCCGGTAGGCGTAGCGCCGCCAGAGCGCCCCGAAGCGGGCGTCGAACCCCGGGGCCGCCTCGGCCACGCGGCGTACGCGGACGTCGGGCGGGAGCACGCCGTTGAGCCGACGGGCCAGCTTGTCCGGTACGCCGTTGGGCAGGTCGGTGTGCACGACCTGGCCGCGCGCGTGCACGCCGGCGTCGGTGCGCCCGGCGCAGACCACGGCCACGTCCTGGCGCCGCAGCACCGTCGACAGCGCGGCGGTCAGCTCGCCCTGGACCGTGCGCAGTCCCGGCTGCGCGGCCCAGCCGCGGAAGCCGGTGCCGTCGTAGGCGAGGTCGATCCGCAGGCGCACGACGTCATCCTCCCGCAGCGCCTCGCCACCGCGAGACGCAGGTCACCAGGCCGTCACCCCTGGGGGTTCGGTCCGGCCGTCCCGTCGTGGGCACCGGGTGGCATGTTCCTCCTCTTCAGCAACCGGCTGGGCTGCGCCGGCTCCGTGCTGCTCTCGCTCCTCCTCACCGCCGTCCTCGTGCTCGTCGTGAGGGCGCTGTGAGCCGCGCGATCGCCCGGTTCCTCCTGCCGCTGCTGCTGTGGGGCGGGGAGCGCAGCGGGCGTCGTCCCTGACGCAACCCTGCCGTCACGTGGCCGCGGCATACTGCGAAGGTGCCTGACCCCACCATCCTCCTCGTCTCGGCCGCGCACGCCGAGAGCCTGCTCGACGAGTTCGGGCGCTACGCCCGCGACTACGACCTGCGCACCGCCGGCTCCAGCGCCGAGGCGCTCGAGACCACGCAGCAGGTCAGGGCCGAGGGCGGCACCGTCGCCCTCTTCGTGCAGGACGGCGACCTGCCCGACGCCGACCCGCTCGAGGCCTTCGGCCACTGGCGCAAGAAGGTCCCGACGGCGCGACGCGTCATCGCGGCGCCGTACGACCGGTTCCTGGTGCACGCCGCGGCCCTGCGCCCGGGTCTGGCCAAGGGCAAGTACGACGCCTACCTGCTGATGCCGCGCGGGGTGCGCGACGAGGAGTTCCACGGCGCGATCACCGAGCTGCTCTCCGACTGGGGCTCCACGGTCGCGATGCCCGAGGTCGAGACCGTCCGGATCGTCTCGCCGCCCGGCAACCGGCTGACGACCGAGATCCGCGAGTTCGCGGAGCGGATGGGCATGCCGACGCGCGTCTTCGTCCCCGAGACCGACGAGGGCCGCGAGCTCGTCGAGGAGGTCGAGGCCGCGGGCGGCACCGTCACCTGGCCGCTGGTGCGCACGCTGGGCCGCGCGGCGTACGCCCCGCGCACGGTCCGTGAGGTCGCCACCCAGATCTACGGCACGCCGGGCGACTTCACCGTCGAGGGCGTCGTCGACCTCGTCATCGTGGGCGCCGGCCCGGCCGGCCTCGCCGCCGCGGTCTACGGCGGCAGCGAGGGCCTGTCGACGGTCGTGCTCGAGGCCGAGGCGATCGGCGGGCAGGCGGGCACCAGCTCGATGATCCGCAACTACCTCGGGTTCCCCCGGGGCATCTCCGGGATGCGGTTGGCCCAGCGGGCCCGCAACCAGGCGATCCGCTTCGGCGTAGAGTTCTACACCGGCTGGGAGGTCGAGGCGCTCGAGCGCAGCGACGACGGCCACCACCTGCTGCGCACCGCCGGCGGCGTCGTCGAGGCGCGCTCGGTGGTGATCGCCACGGGCGTGGCCTACCGCAAGCTCGGGGTCGAGGGCGTCGAGAGCCTGGTCGGTCTCGGAGTCACCTACGGCTCGGCGATGTCGGTGGCCCGCGAGATGGACGGCTACGACGTCGTGGTCGTCGGCGGTGGCAACTCCGCCGGCCAGGCCGCGATCCACCTGGCGCGCTTCGCCGCGTCGGTGACGATCATGGTGCGGCGTCCCTCGCTCGAGGCGACGATGTCGTCGTACCTCATCAACGAGATCGCCTACAACCCCCGCATCACCGTGCAGACCTGCGCCGAGGTCGCCGACGGCGGCGGCGAGGGCCGGCTCGAGTGGATCGACGTCCGCGACGTCGAGACCGGCGTCGTCACCCGCCGCACGGCCGGTGGGCTCTTCCTGCTGCTCGGCGCCGAGCCCCACTGCGACTGGCTGCCCGGCGGGGTCGCCCGCGACTCCCGCGGCTTCGTCCTCACCGGCCGCGACGTCCCCCAGTCCCACTGGACCGACGGCCTCCCCCCGGCCAACCTCGCCACGACGGTGCCGGGCGTCTTCGCCGTCGGCGACATCCGCGCCGGCTCGATGAAGCGCGTCGCGTCGGCGTCCGGCG
>CALRVO020000123.1:0-9167 GCA_943371595.1 Sphingomonas paucimobilis | reverse complement strand
GGTCCAGCACCACTTCCGCGACCGCTCGTGGATGGTGCGGCCGCCGCGCCGGGTGCAGGAGCTGCAGGCCCGGGCCGGGACCGTCTCGGCCGAGCTGCGTCTCGAGCTCGGCCGCGAGGCCACCGACGCCGAGATCGGCGAGCGCCTGGGCATCGATGCCGCCGAGTACGCCGAGGTGGTGACGGCGTTCGGGTGCTTCACCCCGCCGTCGCTCGACCGGCCGGTCGGCGACGACGCCGGCGCGGCCACCCTGGGCGAGCTGCTCGTCGACGGCCGCCGGGAGCACGACGCGGTCGAGGCCCGCTGCCTGATCGAGCCGGCGATGAGCCAGCTCAGCCCGCGCGACCGTCGGGTGCTGTTCCTGCGCTTCTACGAGGAGCGCAGCCAGCGCGAGATCGCCGTCGAGCTGGGCCTCAAGCCGGCCCAGGTGTCGCGGCTCCTCGAGCGGATCCTGCGCAACCTGCGCCGCGAGGTGGAGCCCGAGGGGCGCACGGCCTGAGCGGGTCGGCGCGTCGTGCCGGGCGTGCAGGACCGAGCGATCGCGCGATCCTGCACGGCTGAGGGGCTGGTTCGCGTGCAGGACCGAGCGATCGCGCGATCCTGCACGGTCGAGGCGCGGCGGCCTACAGGAAGCGGTCGGCCGTGACCGGGAGGTCGCGCACGCGGGTGCCGGTGGCGTGCCAGGCGGCGTTGGCGATGGCGGCAGCCGTGCCGACGATGCCGATCTCGCCGATGCCCCGACCGCCGTACGGCGTGGCCAGCAGGTCGGACTCGTCGAGCCAGACGGCGTCGAGGTCGGGGGGCACGTCGGCGTGGGCGGCCAGGTGGTAGGTCGCGAGGTCCTGGGTGACCACGTGCCCGAACCGCGGGTCGCGGACGCCCTCCTCGTGCAGCGCGCCGGACAGACCCATCAACAGGCCGCCGAGCAGCTGCGACCGGGCGGTCGTGGGGTTGACGACGCGGCCGACCGAGTAGGTGCCGTGCAGGCGGGACACCCGGACCTCGCCGGTCCAGCGGTCGACGCGTACCTCGGCGAAGACCGCACCGAAGGAGTGCAGGGCGTGGCCGGTCATGTCGGGGTAGGACTCCGAGGTCGTCTCGGTGTGCAGCCCGGGCTGCGGGTCGGTCCCGTGGTCGGCGCGGAACTGCTGTGCGGTCTGCACGATCGCGGTGCCCCAGGAGCCGGTGCCGGCCGAGCCGCCGGCGACGGTCGCCGCGGGCAGCGAGGTGTCGCCGATAGCCAGGTCGATCGCGTCGTAGTCGACCTCGAGGGCGTCGGCCGCGATCTGGCGCAGCACGGTGCGCGCGCCGGTGCCGATGTCGACCGCGCCGATGCCGACCGCGTAGCGCCCGCCGGACCGAGACTCGATGCGGGCGGCGTTGCCCGGCATCCACAGCGTCGGGTACGTCGCCGCGGCGACGCCGGTGCCGACCTGCCAGTCGCCGTCGACGACGGTGCCCGGCTCGGTCGGTCGACCGGCCCAGCCGAAGCGCTCGGCCCCCTGCTGGAGGCACTCGACGAGGCGGCGGTCGTTCCACGGGTTGCCGGTCTCGGGGTCGGTCGGGGGCTCGTTGCGCACCCGGAGGTCGATCGGGTCGACACCGCAGGCGACGGCGAGCTCGTCCATCGCGACCTCGAGCGCGAACGCACCGGGCATCTCGCCGGGCGCGCGCATCCACGACGGCACCGCCACGTCGAGCGGCGCGACCCGGTGGGTCGTGCGGCGCGCGGGGGCGGCGTACATCATGCGGGAGATGGTCGCGGTCTGCTCGGTGAACTCCTTGAGCGCCGAGGTCTGGCTGACGGCGTCGTGCTCGACCGCGCGCAGCCGACCGTCGGCCTCGGCCGACAGTCGGATCGAGGAGCGGGTCTGGGTGCGGTAGCCGGTCAGCGCGAACATCTGCTGGCGGGTCACGGCCAGCCGGACCCAGCGTCCGGGCACCGCCATCGCGGCCAGGGCGGCCGCGACCTCGGGGGAGTGCGGGAGGCCCTTGCTGCCGAAGCCGCCGCCGACGTAGGGGGCCCGCACCCGGACCTGGCCGACCTCGAGGCCCAGGATCGGCGCGAGGGTCTTGGCCACGGCGTGGACGGCCTGGGTGGAGTCCCAGAGCGTCAGGGTCTCGCCGTCCCAGTGCGCCGAGGACGCGTGCGGCTCCAGCGGGCTGTTGTGCTCGAAGGGCGTCGAGTAGTGCTCGTCGACCACCACGGCCGCGCCCGTGCGGGCTGCGGCGACGTCGCCGTCGGACCAGTCGGTCTCGTGGCCGGCGTTGACCTCGTCAGGGGCGTAGAGGCGGTCGGCGGCGTCGTCGAGGTCGGTGACGTGGGGCTCGGGCTCGGCGTAGACGTGCGTGAGACGGGCGCCCTCGCGGGCGGCCTCGGCACTCTCGGCGAGCACGATCGCGACGACCTGGCCGCGGTGGTGGATGCGGTCGTCCTGCAGGACCGCGAGCTCGCCGTCGCTGGTGTCGGCGAGACGGTGGGCGTTGGTGTGGTCGAGCACCGCGACCACACCGTCGAGCGCGAGAGCACTGCTTGCGTCGACACGCAGCACGCGGCCCTTGGCCACCGGCGCGCCCACGACCCAGGCGGTCAGGTGGTCGCTGACGCCCTCGTCGTGGCCGTGCTCGACGGCGTAGAGCGCGTGGCCGGTGACCTTGAGCGGACCGTCGACGCGGTCGTGGTGGACCCCGACCGCGCGGGTGGTGATCGGGCGGGCGGTCGAGGTCATCGGTGGGCTCCCGGGGAGGTGAGCGACGCGGCGAGTCGGACGAGGCAGCGGGCGGTGATGCCGGTGAGCATGGCGACCTTGTAAGCGCTGTCGGGACCGGTCGCGGCCGGGCGCAGCTCCTCGGCCACGGCGTCGCGGACGCGCTGCTCGTCGAGCACCTCGCCGCGCAGCAGGTCCTCGGCCGTGCTGGCCCGCCACGGCTTGTGGGCGACACCACCCCAGCCGATGCGGACGTCGGTCACCCGGTCGCCGTCGAGCTCGAGGGCGGCGGCGACCGACACCAGCGCGAAGGCGTAGGACGCGCGGTCGCGGGCCTTCTCGTAGGTCGAGGCCCGGGCCGCCGGTGACCGGGTGAGCTCGACCGCGGTGACCAGCTCACCGTGGGCGAGCGTCGTGTCACGCTCGGGGTGGTCACCGGGCAGCCGGTGCAGGTCGGAGAAGGCGACCCGGCGTTCGCCGTCGGGTCCCAGCACGACGACCTCGGCGTCGAGGACGGCCATCGCGACCGCCATGTCGGACGGGTGCACGGCCACGCAGTCGTGGCTGGCCCCGAGGACCGCGTTGTAGCGGCCGTAGCCCTCCAGGGCCGAGCAGCCGCTCCCGGGCTCGCGCTTGTTGCACGGTGTGCTGGCGTCCTGGAAGTAGACGCAGCGGGTGCGCTGCAGCAGGTTGCCCGCGGTCGTGGCCTGGTTGCGGATCTGGCCCGACGCGCCGGCCAGCAGGGCCCGGCTCAGCGCCGGGAACTCGCGACGCACGACGGGGTGGGCGGCCAGGTCGCTGTTGCGGACCGTGGCGCCGATGCGCAGGCCGGTCGGCGTCTCCTCGACGGTGTCGAGGGGCAGTCGGCTGACGTCGACGACGGTGCCCGGGGTCGTGATACCGAGCTTGAGGTGGTCGACGAGGTTGGTGCCCCCGGCCAGGAACGTGGCGTCGGGGTCGCTGCTGACGGCGGCGACGGCCGCGGCAGCGTCGTCGGCGCGCAGGTAGGCGAAGTCCTTCATCGCGCGGCACCCGCGGCCTGCTGGACGGCGTCGAGGATGCCGGCGTAGGCGCCGCAGCGGCACAGGTTGCCGCTCATCCGCTCGCGGACCTCCTCGTCGCTCAGCGCACCGACGTCGGTGGCGGCATCGGGGTCGAGGTCGGCGGTGACGTGGCTGGGGTGGCCCTGGGCGACCTCGTCGAGCATGCCCACGGCCGAGCACACCTGGCCCGGTGTGCAGTAGCCGCACTGGTAGCCGTCGTGGTCGAGGAAGGCCTGCTGCACCGGGTGCAGGTCGCCGGCCGACCCGAGCCCGGCCGCGGTGACGACCTCGGCGCCGTCGTGGGCGACCGCGAGCGCGAGGCACGCCAGGCTGCGCCGGCCGTCGAGCAGCACCGTGCACGAGCCGCACTGACCGTGGTCGCAGCCCTTCTTGGCCGAGGTCACGTCGAGCCGCTCGCGCAGCGCGTCGAGCAGGGTGGTGCGGGTGTCGACCTCGATCTCGCGGGAGGTGCCGTCGACGACCAGGCGCAGCTGTGGCATCGGGACGCCGGTTCAGGCGAACGCGGCCGCGGCGGCGGCGACGAACGCGTCGAGGTCGTCGGGGTTGCGGCTGGTGACGAGGGTCCAGCCGTTGGCCGGGCAGGTCTGCGCCTGCTCGTCGATCCACGTGCCGCCGGCGTTGCGCACGTCGGTCTGCAGCGACGGGTAGGACGTGAGGGTCTTGCCCTCCAGCACCCCGGCCTCGACCAGCATCCAGGGGCCGTGACAGATCGCGGCGACCGGCTTGCCGGCGTCGGCGAACGCCTTGACCAGCGCGACGGCGTCGGCCTCGAGGCGCAGGCTGTCGGCGTTGGTGGTGCCGCCCGGGATGACCAGGGCGTCGAAGTCGGCGACGTCGGCGTCGGAGACCGCGAGGTCGGCGGTGAAGGTGTCCGCCTTCTCGACGTCGTTCTCGAACCCCTGCACCTCGCCGGTCTTCGGCGCGACGAGGGTCGTGGTCGCCCCGGCTGCGCCGAGGTCGGCCCACGGTCGGGTCAGCTCGACCTGCTCGACACCGGAGTTGTTGACAAGGAACGCGATTTTCTTGCCGGTGAGATCGGTAGCCATGGCGATCACGCTTCCAGCCGGCGGCGGCAGCGACACCGACCGTCGGGGGGAGATGCCGGGTGGCTACCCACCTGCACGGGTGGTCGTGACCCCCGCGGCCCGCAGCAGGGCGGCGGGTCCGGGGTGGTCGGCGAGCTCGTCGACCGGCACCGGCAGCGGCACCCGCCAGTTGTCGCGCTCCTGCGGCGTCGTGCCGGGCACGTTGGGTCGCCGCTCCTCGCCGACGGCGTCCTCGAGGGAGAAGGCCAGCAGCAGCGACGGCGCCCGGCCGAGCTGCTCGTACGCCGACGCGACGGCCTCCGCCGGTGACGCGTCGTCGGGCAGGCCGTCTCGCCGCAGCCGCGCCCGCAGCTCGGTGCTGCCCGCGCGCATGTCGTCCTCGGCCTGGTCCGACGACTGCAGCTGGTCGACGACGTCGGTGCCGTTCCAGAGCCCGGTCACCGTCGGCAGGTCGTGGGTGGTGACCGTGGCCAGTGACCCCGCCGACCAGGTCTCGGGCTCGTCGTCCTCGAACCACAGCACGCGATAGCTGAGGATGCCGCGCTCGGCCAGCGCCTCGGC
Organism: Sphingomonas paucimobilis; assembly: GCA_943371595.1. Lineage (GTDB taxonomy): Bacteria > Actinomycetota > Actinomycetes > Propionibacteriales > Nocardioidaceae > Nocardioides. The sequence continues at coordinate 3,788 of CALRVO020000123.1, read as the reverse complement.
GACGCCGTCCTCGACGGTGCCGAGGTCCTCGCCGACGACGACGGCCTCGGCCCGGTGCGACTCCAGGCAGACGATGTCGAGCAGGTCGTCGGCCGGGTAGCGGACGTAGCAACCCTCCTGCGGCCCGCCGCCCTCGGGGATCCACCACAGCCGGAACAGGCCCATCACGTGGTCGATGCGCAGCCCGCCGGCGCCGGCGATGGTGGCCCGCACCGACTGCACGAAGGGCTCGTAGTCGGCCGCCCGCAGGCGCCACGGCACGAACGGCGGGGAGCCCCAGTCCTGGCCCACGCTGTTGAGCGCGTCGGGCGGGCAGCCCACGGTGATGCCGTCGGCCATCACGCCCTGCCAGGCCCACGCGTCGGCGCCGCCGCCGGAGACCCCGATCGGCAGGTCCTGAACGACGGTGAGGTCGCCGGTCGCCTCGCGCAGCTGCTCCGAGAGCAACCACTGCAGCCAGGCGTGGAAGGTCACGTCGTCGGCCCGCTCCGCGGCCAGGCGGCGTACGGCGTCACCGTGCGGGTCGTGCAGCTCGGCCGGCCAGTCGTGCCAGTCGCCGCCGTGCTCCTCGGCGAGCGCCATCCAGGTCGCGAACACCTCGAGGGACTCACCCGACGCCGCCCGCCAGGCGTCGAACGCCGCGTCGTCGTCGCGGGTCGCGAACGCCGTGCGCAGCACCCGCAGCTTGTGGGTCCAGGCCGCGTCACGGTCGATGCCCTCGACCGGCACCGGCGGCGCCTCGTCGACGTGGAGGTAGACCGGGTTGCGGAAGCGTCGGGTCGCGGGCAGGTAGGGACTGGCCTCCAGCGGCAGCACCGGTGCCACGGCGTGCAACGGGTTGACCACGAGGAACCCGCCGCCCAGCGACTCGGTCCACTCGCGCAGCACCCGCAGGTCGGCGAGGTCGCCGACCCCGGCGCTGCCGGTCGAGCGCGCGGCGTAGAGCTGGACCGCCCACCCCCACCGCTGCTCCGGGGGCACCCAGCAGCGCCCGGGGGAGACGACCAGCCGCCGCTCGGGTTCGCCGCCGTCGGGCGCCAGCACGTGGTACCCGAACGGCAGGTCGTCGGGCACGACGTCGTCGAGACGTGCGGTGCCCCCGCCCTCCAGCCGCACCTCGCCGACCAGGCCCGTGCGCCGCCCGCGCCGCGTCACGACCGGGGCCGTCCGCTCGAGGTCGGCCGGCGGCTCACCCATCACGGCCAGGACCCGGGCCACCGTGGCGTCGGGGACGCGCTGGGGCTGGTCGTCGGCGTCGGTCCAGTCCTGCTGGACGACCTGCTGGGGTTCGTCGGTCACGGGCCATGGCTACCACGTCGCGACCGGCCTGCAGCGGTGGCTCCCCTGGGCAGGTGAGGAGCAGCACGCCGGGCGGTGGGTACCCACTGGCATGGTCACCCTCCGCGTCGTACGACCCTGTCCGCCTCCCCCCGGCGTGCTCACCGGCCTCGCGGGCCGGGCGGGCCGGGTGGTGGCGGCCGTGGTCTCCGGCCTGGCCCGGGCGCGTCGGGCCGACAAGCCCATGCACCCGCGGGGTCAGGTGACGACCGCCCGGCTGACCCGGCTCGGCGGTGCCGGCACGGGGGCGGGGTTCCTCGACCAGCCCGGTGACGACGAGGTGGTGGTGAGGTTCTCGAGGTCACTGGGCCTGCCCGCGCCGATGCCCGACGTCAACGGCCTCGCGATCCGGGTGCTCACACCCGGCGGGCCGCGCGAGCACGCGGACGTGCTGCTGTCGGGCACCGGGCGCGGGCGGGTCTCGCGCTACGTGCTGCGGCCCTCGTTCCGCGACCGGGGAGGCTTCCTGGGCACGCTCGTGCCCTACGCGTCACCCACCGGCCCCCTCCACCTCGGGGTGCGACAGGTCGACGCCCGGACCTGGGAGCTGCTGTGGTCGCGCCCGTCGTGGGCGACCTGGCGCACGTACGGCGTGCTCGTCCTCGGTGACAGGCCCGCACGAGACCTGGCCCTGTCGTTCGACGCCGTCGTCTGCGCCCCCCCGGGTCTCGCGGTGCCCGAGTGGCACCGGCGGCTGCGCGGGCCGAGCTATGCCGCGGCGCGTCGGCTGCGCGGGGCAGCGACGACCTACGAGACGTGACCCCGGCGGTCAGCGCACAGTGGTCGTCGGGAAGACCGGCGGCAGCGGGATCTTGCGGTCGATCTCGGTCGCCTGGCGCAACGTCGCCCGGGCGACCTCCAGCAGGTCCACCTGCAGGTCGCGCGACTCCTCGAGCGTGTCGAGGGTCCGTACGGCGATCGCGAGCGCCTGGCGGCCCGTGCCCAGCGTCTGCTGCGCGACCGAGAGCGTGCTGCGGGCCAGCTCGACCCCGGCCTCGACGCCGGAGACGACGGTCTCGAGGTCACCGCGCAGCCGGGCCAGGGGTCCCAGGGCCGTGAGGACCCGTCGCAGCGTGGACAGGGTGTCGGTGGTCTGGCGCCGGATGTCGAGCGTCGCGTCCACGCCGGTGCGGGCCACGTCCTGGCTCGCCTGTGCGACCGCCAGCCCCTGCTGCTGGATGCGCAGCGAGTCCTCGGCGACCGCCAGGCTGGTGGTGAGCCGGGCGAGCGTGCGTCGGGCGGTGGTGAGGGTGTGACGGATGTCCTGGCGCGACGCGTGCAGGTCGTCGCGGACCTGTCCGATGTCCTGGCGCGCGCCGCGGCCGGGGCCGACGACCAGGGCGCACGCGGCGGCGAGCACGAACGTGCCCACGACGACCAGGACGACGAGCTGACGCCCGGACAGGGCGAGGGTCGTGCGGGGGACGGTCATGACAGGGGGCTCCTCGACGCGTGCTGCCCGAGGGCACGAAGAGGCCGCGACCGGTCGGCCGGGGATGAGCGCTGCCAGTGCACCGCAGCGGTACGGGAGCGTGCGCATCGGTCACCTACGCGGAGGAGGCCCCGGGGCACGGGTGCCCGTCTACGGTCGGGGGACGAGGGCGTCGCCCTTCCCCACCCCGAGGAGCACCGATGTCCGCTCGCCCCCGCATCCCCGCCCAGCAGGTACCGCCCGGCGCCGTCGGCCGAGCCGGGGCGTGGGCCGTCGGCAACCGCGACGGCGAGCCGTTCGCCGTCTCGCGCCTGTGCCGTCACCAGCTCGCCGACCTGTCCGGCGGCAGCGTCGACGCCGACGGGTGCCTGGTGTGCCCCTGGCACCAGAGCGCCTACGACACCACCACCGGCGAGATGGTGCGCGGCCCGCGCGGGTTCCTCGGCTACCACGGCCGCGTCCCCGGCTACGACCGCGTCGTGCGGGCCTACGCCCGGGTGCTGCGGCTGCGGGTGCGCCGCGTCCACCGCGAGGGCGACGACCTGGTGGTCGACGACCACCGCTGAGGTCACCCCTGCGGGGACGGCGGACGCGGCGCGATCGGGGCACCGGGACCCACCACCCGTTCCACGAGAGGACCTCACGTGCGCATCGTCATCACCGGGGCCACCGGCAACGTCGGCACGGCACTCGTCCGCCGGCTCGCCGGCGAGCACGACCTGACCGGCGTCGTACGCCGACCACCCGCCGACCCGGTCGGCACCCTCGGCCAGGTGGAGTGGGTCGCCGCGGACCTCGCGAGCGACGGCTCGCTCGCCGCGCTGCGCGAGGCCTGCGCCGGCGCCGACGCGGTGGTCCACCTCGCCTGGGCCTTCCAGCCCTCCCACCGCCCCGACGTGCTCGAGGAGACCGGGGTGGGGGGCACCCACCGGGTGCTCACCGCCGTGGCCGCCGCCCGGGTGCCGCACCTGGTGCACCTCTCGTCGGTCGGGGCCTACTCGCCGCGTGACGACCTCGA